>JACCQS010000361.1 GCA_013814015.1 Geodermatophilaceae bacterium
TCGGAAGATTCTGCATCGTGGAATATTAGTCACCGTGCTTCCTCCTACCCGTCCCGTCGTCCTAGCGTTGGCGGTAGTCGAGGAAGCGGAGCCGAAGACATGACTCAGACCCAGGAGATCGGCCACGAGCAGGCGGCTCTGGCCCGGCTGTACGCCGATTTCGCCGCCGCGGACATGACCCCGCTGTGGACCCAGCGAGAGGACCTGATGCCGATGACTCCACAGCCAAAGGCGGTCCCAGCGGTGTGGCGCTGGTCGACGCTGTACCCACTGGCCGAGCGATCGGGCGAACTCGTCCCGGTCGGGCGGGGTGGCGAGCGCCGGGCGATCGCGCTGGCCAACCCGGGAATTCCTGGCCAGCCGTACACGACCGCCACCCTGTGGACCGCGATCCAGTACCTCGGCCCGAGGGAGACTGCACCCGCCCATCGGCACATGCAGACGGCGTTCCGGTTCGTCGTCGAGGGGGAAGGGGTCTGGACCAACGTCGAGGGCGATGCGGTGTCGATGACCCGCGGCGACCTGCTCCTCACGCCCGGCTGGCACTTCCACGAGCACCACAACACCACCGAGCACCCGATGGCCTGGATCGACGGGCTCGACATACCCCTGGTCGACCAACTCGACGCCGGCTTCTTCGAGTTCGGGCCCGACGAGTTGGCGACCACGGCTACGCCGGAGCGTTCGCAGAGTGAGCGGCTGTGGGCGCACCCTGGTCTGCGGCCGGTGATCGAGCCCGAGCGGACTGCCTCACCACTGATGGCCTACCGGTGGGCGCACACGAACGCGGCGCTGAGCGAGCAACTCGCGCTCGAGGACGAAGGCATCCGCGCCACACCGGAGCGCGGGCATGCGGCCGTGCGGTTCACCAATCCGTTGGACGGCCGCGACGCGCTCCGCACGATCCGTACCGAGATGCACCGGCTACGAGCAGGTACGACCACCGCCTCGGTACGTACGGTCGGTTCCGCGGTCTGGCAGGTCTTTGACGGGTCGGGCACCGTCCGGATCGGTGAGCAGGCCTGGGATGTCGGGACGGGTGACCTGTTCGCAGTGCCATCCTGGGCACCGGTCAGCATCGCCGCGGAGGGCGGGCAGCTGGACCTGTTCCGCTTCAGTGACGAGCCGGTCTATCGGGCACTCGGACTCGACCGTCGTTACGTCGAGAGCGCCTAGCCGCGATGAGACTGGCGACGATCCGGACCCCCGAGGCGACCCGGGCGGTACGGATCGACGAGGACGCCGCCGTCGAAACCGGACATGCCACCCTCCACGAGTTGCTGGCGCGCGCCGATTGGCAGGAGTTCGCCGCGTCGGCGAGCGGTGTCCGGCACGAACTCGCGAGCTTGTCCTACTCGCCGCTGGTCACCACGCCGGAGAAGATCATCTGCGTCGGGCTGAACTACCGGAGTCACATCCTGGAGATGGGCCGTGAGCTGCCCGAGCATCCGACCCTGTTCGCCAAGTACTCACGGTCGCTGATCGGTGCGAACGACGACATCGTGCTGCCGTCGGTTTCCGACGCGGTTGATTGGGAGGCCGAGCTCGGTGTGGTCGTCGGGTCACCGCTTCGGCATGGCAGCGAGAGCGAGGCGGCCGCGGCTATCGCCGGCTACACCGTCGTCAACGACATCAGCGCTCGTGACTTCCAGAACCGCACCCTGCAGTGGTTGCAGGGCAAGACATTCGAGTCCAGTACACCGGTTGGCCCGTGGCTGGTCACCCCGGACGGCGAGACGGCCGAGACCGTCTCGCACCGGCTAACCTGCGCGGTCGACGGCGAACTGATGCAGGAGGCTGACACCGGCGACCTGGTCTTCTCACCGGCCGCGCTGGTCAGCTATATCTCCTCAATCATCACGCTGATGCCCGGCGACCTCATCGCGACCGGTACGCCGGGCGGGGTCGGTCACGCCCGCAAGCCCCCGCGCTACCTCACCGGCGGGTCTGAGGTCGTCACTCGGATCGAGGGAATCGGCGAGTGCCGCAACACCTGCCGAGATGAAAAGTGGCGATGATCCGGAAGATCGCCTGCATCGGCGGCGGCCCCGGTGGACTGTTCTTCGCCCTGCTGGCCAAGCGTGCCGATCCCGCTCGTGAGGTGACCGTCTACGAGCGCAACCGCGCCACGGACACCTTCGGCTTCGGCGTGGTCTTCTCCGACGCGACGCTGGCGCGGATCGACGAGGCCGATCCGGTTCTCCGCACCGCCCTCGACGAGCATGGCGTGCACTGGGATCCGATCGAAATCCGACTCAAGGGCGAGCGAGTCCTGTGTGGCGGCATGGGGATGGCAGCAGTCGAGCGCAAGACGCTGTTGGGTCTGTTGCAGGACCGCGCGCTGGCTGTCGGCGTCGACATCCGTTTCCAGACCGAGGTGGACCCGGCCGACCTCTTGACCAGCGACGTCGACCTCGTCGTCGCCGCCGACGGAGCCAACTCCAGGGTCCGAGCCAGGTTCGCCGACCGGTTGTCTCCCAGCGTGGAGGTCGCGACCGCCAAGTTCATCTGGTTCGGCACGACCTACCCGTTCACCGGGCTCACGTTTGTCCATGAACGAGGGCCGCACGGCGTCTTCGCCGTACACGGCTATCCGATCGGAAACGGGATCAGCACGTTCATCGTCGAGACCGACGAGGAATCCTGGCGCGCGGCCGGCCTGGACGCCTTCGACGTGAACCAGCCGCCGGGTTCCAGCGACGAGGAGTCCGGGTGCTACCTCGAGAAGCTGTTCGCCGAGCAGATCGACGGGTGTGCCCTGCTGACCAACAATTCCCGGTGGGGCAACTTCCGCACCTGGCGGACCCGGGTCTGGTCCCACGACCGGATGGCGCTGCTCGGGGATGCCGCGCACACCGCGCACTTCTCGGTCGGCTCCGGAACGAAGATGGCAATGGAGGACGCGGTGGCCCTTGCCGCTGCGCTGGACGGCCACCCAGATGATGTCCCGGCGCTGCTGTCTGCCTACGAGCAGGACCGCCAGCCGCAGGTCGCGAAAATTCAGGACTCCGCCCGGCCCAGCCTGTCCTGGTGGGAACACTTCGGTCGCTACCACGACTCCTTCGAGCCCTGGCAGTTCGCCTACCACTTCCTGACCCGCAGCCTCACAGGCGCACAACTGGCCCGCCGCGACCCCGCGTTCGTGCACGCCAGCCACGACTGCTGGCGGGCGGCTCATCAGGCGAGCCCGTTGCAGACCCCCATCTCGATCGGTGCCGCAACGCATGGTCGACGGACGGTGACTGTGCACCGCAGCGGCGCGAACGCCTGGGCCGCCATGGATTGCGGACCGCTGGCCTTGCACCAGTCGCGTCCCGACCGCGCTGGCGCATGGGCGCTCTGGCTCGAAGCCCCCCACACCGAGGCCGACCTGCCGCCGGCCTTGGACCGGCTCGGCCGAGGGGTCGCCGATGGTGCTGCGCTGGTCGCCGTCGGTGGTGGTGCATCGTTGACCCGTCGATTGCTCACCGAGCAGACACGGTTGCGGCATGCTGCGATCAGCGTGTTGATCGCCGACCACTTGGATGCAAGCGACGAAGGCGCACTGGTGGACTGGGCTCAGACCATGGTGCTCTCCGGCCGGACGGACATGGTTGGTCTTGCCGAACCGTCGGCCGGAACCGGGCAGTAGCGCGATGCCGGCGCCGATCAGCGCAGGGACCGTTCCGTGGCCAACCGAGTTTGCCGACACCTACGTCGCTAAGGGCTACTGGCTCAGCACGTCCCTCGGGTCGCTGCTGTACGAGGTTGCTGACCAGCGGCCGACTGACATCGCCCTGGTGGACGGACCCACGCGACTGAGCTACCACGATCTGCTCGCCCGCGCCGATGCTACCGCGACCCAGCTGGCCGGACTTGGACTCCTCAGCGGGGACCGGATCGTCGTGCAACTGCCCAACTGCGTGGAGTTCGTCCTGCTCACCCTTGCTTGTCTGCGGATAGGAGTCGTGCCGGTGATGGCGCTGCCCGCCCACCGGAAGCACGAGTTGGCCTACCTCTGCGAGCACGCGGAGGCGGTCGCCCTCGCTGTACCGGATGTGTTGCGGGACTTCGACCATCAGCAGATGGGACACGATCTGGTCAACGAGGTCGAGACGCTGCAGCACGTCCTGGTCGCCGGCGACGACATCCGGGACGGCAGCGTCGACCTGCGGGCTCTGTGTGTGCTGGCTGGAGATCCCGTGGCTGATCGAGAGAGGTGGGACAACGCCGCGCCGGACAGCCGCGACGTTGCGGTGTTCCTGCTCTCCGGGGGCACGACCGGGCTGCCTAAGCTGATCGCCCGTACTCACGACGACTATGCCTACAACGCACGGCGCAGTGGCGAGGTGTGCGGGTTCAGAGCGGACACCGTCTACCTGGTCAGCCTGCCCGCCAGTCACAACTTCCCGCTGGCCTGCCCGGGACTCCTGGGAACCTTCCTTGCCGGGGGACGGGTCGTCATGCTGAGCTCTCCCGAACCCGAGGGCGCCTTTGCCACCATCGCCGCGGAGGGCGTTACCCACACCGCGGTCGTGCCGGCGGTGGCCCAGCGCTGGATCGCTCATCAGCGGGACAGTGCTACGGACGATCTCGGCACCCTCGAGGTGCTGCAGGTTGGTGGCGCGAGGATGCCGGATGAGATTGCCGCCCAAGTCCGCCCGGTCCTTGACGCGACGCTGCAACAGGTCTTCGGGATGGCCGAAGGGCTGCTCAACTACACCCGCCTCGACGATCCGGACGAGGTCGTCTGCACCACGCAGGGACGTCCCATGTCGCCCGACGATGAACTCCGCATCGTCGATGAGAACGACGAGCCAGTGCCAGCGGGGACACCGGGCTCCTTGCTGACCAGAGGGCCCTACACCCCACGCGGCTACTACCGGGCGCAGGAGCAGAACGCCCGAGCGTTCACCGCCGACGGCTGGTACCGCAGCGGCGACATCGTCCGGCGCCGCCCGGACGGCAATCTCGTGGTCGAGGGACGCGACAAGGACATGATCAACCGCGGCGGGGAGAAGATTTCGGCCGAGGAGGTCGAGAACCTGGTCTATCAGTTGGACTCGGTCGCCCAGGTCGCTGCGGTGGCGATGCCGGACCCGGACCTCGGAGAACGGGTCTGCCTGTACGTCGTACCCGCGCCCGGAGCCGAACCGAGCCTGGAAGAGGTCAGGGCGACCATGCAGGCCCGGGGCGTGGCGAAGTACAAATGGCCGGAGCGGCTCGAGTTGGTAGGGGAGCTGTTGAGTACCAAGGTCGGGAAGATCGACAAGAATGCGTTGCGAGAAGATCTCGCCGAACGACTTGGCCGCTCCCAGGAAGGCACTCGATGACGGTTCCGGAATCCGCCGCGCACGTTCTGGAGTGGATGCGGGAGGGCGAGGCCCGGTTTCTCGATCAGATCAACGGGCTCACCGACGACGAAC
>JACCQS010000364.1 GCA_013814015.1 Geodermatophilaceae bacterium
GTGTCGGCGCCCATGAGCGTGAATCCACTGTCGGTCTCGAGCATCGCGTGCATGATCTTGTCGGCCTCCGGGGCATCCGGCGCACCGAACTCACCGAAGGTGTTCAGAGTCAAGCTGCCGCCGAAGACACCGTTGTAGAACTCCATGGCCTGTCGGGCGTTGCCGGCGAAGCTGATGTAGGGGTTGAGACGGGAGGCCATCAGATACTCCTTTCGAGACAGAGGTCAGTCCCTGCAGACTAGCCGGGCGGGAGCCAGCTCAGCGGTCGTGGAAGGCGTCCAGGATCTGCCGAGCAGCCCGTGCTGGGGTGAGCTCGCCAGCCCGTACGGCACGCTCGACCTCCGGGGTCAACGCTCGTAGGGACGAGTGATTCCGGAGATCGTGCTCGAGTTCGTCACGGACCATCCGCCAGGTCCATTGCACCTGCTGTCGCTGTCGTCGCCGCTCGAGCTCACCACCTGCGGCCAACTGTTCCTGGTGGGCGACTACCTTCGACCAGACCTCATCGAGGCCGACTCCATCCATGGCCGAGCAGGTGAGGACCGGCACCTGCCACTCCGACCCGGGGCCGCGCACCAGGCGGATCGCTGCGGCCAGTTCCCGCGCGGCCCGGCGGGCATCATCGGCGTGCGGGCCGTCGGCCTTGTTGACCGCGATGACATCGGCGATCTCCAGGATCCCGCGTTTCATGCCCTGCAGTTGGTCACCGGTCCGGGCAAGGGTGAGGTAGAGGAACGTGTCGACCATGTCGGCCACCGCGACCTCGGACTGGCCGACCCCGACCGTTTCGACGAGCACGATGTCGTAGCCCGCCGCCTCGACGACGACCATCGATTCCTGGGTGGCCCGGGTGACGCCGCCGAGCGTGCCAGCGGTCGGTGCGGGCCGGATGAAGGCCGCCTCATCCACGGCCAGTCGCGACATCCGGGTCTTGTCGCCGAGGATCGAGCCGCCGCTGCGGGTCGAGGACGGGTCGACGGCAAGAACCGCCACCCGGTGCCCAGCCGCGGTGAGCGAGGTTCCCAGCGCATCGATGAACGTGGACTTGCCCACGCCTGGTACCCCGCTGATCCCGACCCGGCGAGCGGATCCGGCGTGCGGCAGCAGAGCGGCCAGTAGCTCTTGGGCCCGCGCACGGTGATCTCCGCGGGTGGACTCGACCAACGTGATCGCCCGAGCTACGGCTGTACGAGATCCCGCCAGCACCCCGTCGGTCAAAAGCGCGACGAGATCAGCCATCCGCGCCTCGCATGGCGTCACGCTCCGGCTCACGAATGCCCGAGGCGCTCGGCCAAGGTCGCGAGCAGTTCCTGCGCTGCCGTGGCAATGACCGTCCCCGGCGGAAAGATCGCCGATGCGCCGGCTGCTTTCAATTCGGCGAAGTCACCGGTCGGAATGACGCCGCCGACGACGATCAAGATGTTCTCGGCATCCAACAGGTCGAGTGCCGCGCGCAGTGCGGGCACGAGCGTGAGATGTCCCGCGGCCAAAGAATTGACCCCGACGATGTGCACGTCGGCCTCGATCGCCTGACGGGCCACCTCCTGCGGCGTCTGGAACAACGGACCCACGTCGACATCGAAGCCCAGGTCGGCGAATGCGGTAGCGATCACCTTCTGGCCACGATCGTGTCCGTCCTGGCCGATCTTGGCCACCAGGATCCTGGGTCGGCGGCCTTGTGCCTGCTGGAACTCCTCAGCCAGCGCCCTGGTCTTCTCGATGCTGTCCACGGTGCCCGCCTCATCCCGGTAGACCCCGGAGATCGTCCGTACGGTGGCGGCGTGCCTTCCGTACACCTTCTCCAGCGCGTCGGAGATCTCCCCGACCGTGGCCTTGGCTCGCGCCGCCTCGATAGCCAGCGCGAGCAGATTGTCAGCCAGATCGCAACCGCGACGTCCCTCGGCGGCTGCTCGGGCCGCATCGGTCAGCTTGTCGAGCGCGGCCGCACAGGCAGCTGAGTCTCGTTCGGCACGAAGGACTCTCAATCGAGCGACCTGTTGGGCCAGCACGTCGGCATTGTCGATCTTGAGGACCTCGATGTCCTCGTCAGCGTCCACCTGGTATTTGTTCACGCCGATCATCGGCTGACGCCCGGAATCGATCCGCGCCTGGGTACGGGCCGCCGCCTCCTCGATCCGAAGCTTGGGCAGTCCTTCGTCGATCGCCTGGGCCATTCCGCCTGCGGCTTCGACCTCCTCGATGTGCGCCCAGGCCCGGCGGGCCAGGTCGTAGGTCAGCTTCTCCACGTAGGCCGAGCCGCCCCACGGGTCGATCACCCTGGTCGTCCCTGATTCCTGGGCCAGGAGCAGTTGAGTGTTGCGGGCGATGCGCGCTGAGAAGTCGGTCGGCAGCGACAGTGCCTCGTCCAATGCGTTGGTGTGCAACGACTGCGTGTGCCCCTGAGTGGCCGCCATCGCCTCCAGGCAGGTGCGTACGACATTGTTGAAGACGTCTTGAGCGGTGAGTGACCAGCCCGAGGTCTGGCAGTGCGCCCGCAGCGAGAGCGACTTGTCCTGCTTCGCGCCGGCGTCGGCCAACAGCTTCGCCCAGAGCAGCCGTCCAGCCCGCAGCTTCGCGACCTCCATGAAGAAATTCATCCCGACCGCCCAGAAGAAGGACAGCCGAGGCGCGAAGACGTCGATGTCCAGTCCGGCCGCCTGGCCCGCGCGGATGTACTCCATCCCGTCGGCCAATGTGTATGCCAACTCCAGGTCGGCGGTCGCACCCGCCTCCTGGATGTGGTA
>JACCQS010000011.1 GCA_013814015.1 Geodermatophilaceae bacterium
CCGCCCTTCCGCACCGGTCAGCAACCCTCGGCTTCGCCGAGGGGCTGGCCTGGCTCGCCCAGATCGGGTTGTTCGTCCTGCTGGGACTGCTGGCCAGCCCCGATCGGCTGCTCGGCGTTCTCGGCCCAGCGATCCTCGTCGGCCTTGCCCTGCTCCTGGTGGCCCGCCCGGTGTCGGTGTTCCTGTCGGTCTGTTGGTTCAAGGTTTCCTGGAGAGAACAGGCGTTTCTGTCTTGGGCGGGTCTGCGCGGAGCCGTGCCGATCGTGCTGGCGACCATCCCCATCTCGTTGGCGGTCGACGGTTCCGAACGCATCTTCGACGCGGTGTTCGTCCTCGTCGTTGTCTTCACCGTCGTCCAGGGCACCACGCTGCCCACCGTCGCGCGCTGGCTGCGACTGTCCACCCCGCTGTCTGAACGTGAGGTCGACGTTGAATCCTCCACATTGGAGGAACTTCACGCCGAGTTGCTGCAGCTGACCATTCCGGAAGCCTCGCGGCTACATGGCGTATATGTCTCCGAACTCCGGTTGCCACCGGACGCCGCGCTGACCCTGCTCGTACGGGACGGCCGCTCCTTCGTGCCGGACGCATCCACCCGGCTCTCCCGTGGCGATCAGCTCCTCGTCGTCACCACCATCGGGTCGCGCGAGGACACGATGCGCCGGCTGCGTGCAGTCAGTCGAGCCGGCCGATTGGCGCGCTGGCGCGGTGAGGCGGGTAGCCGGCTCGTGGACTGAACCGCAACCGACTGGGTCGAGGCCCTTCGGTGCGCCCACGTCATACGGCCAGCAGACTCGGCTAGGGTGGCTCGCCACGTGCCCGCTGCCGACCGCGATCGTCGGCGGGGTGACCGATCAGCGATGGAGTGTGCCGGGTGGCCGCAGCGAAGAAGGCACCTGCCAAGAAGGCCGCAGTGACCAAGAAGGCCGCCGTGACCAAGAAGGCCGCCGTGACCAAGAAGGCCACACCGGCCTCCAAGGCGCCGGTCCCGACAGCGACGACAACGCAGAAGAAGGCTCCGTCGGCGAGCAAGGCTGTACCGAAGAAGCCAACCAGGGTAAGTGTCGCGAAGCCTGCCGCCGAGAAGGCGAACTCGAGGAGACCGCTGGGCAAGAAGGCCAAGGCGACTGCCAAGTCTCCTGCGACCAAAGCCGCTCCGGCCAAGCGCGCGGCCGCCAGCGGCTCGGCCCGTTCGGCGAGCCCGGCCAAGAGCGCAACCGCGAAAAAGATCACAGCCACGACTGCGGCGTCGGGAAAGCCGGTCTCGGGGTGGGCCGCCAAGGAACTGCGCGCGGTAGGTAAGACCCTGGAGGCCGAGCTCAGCCAACTGCGCAGCGAGTACGAAGAAACGATGGTCACGCTGACCGACCTGCAACAGACCGTGAGCGACGGCTCGGGCGACGATCAGGCCGACGCGGGCAGCAAGACCTTCGAACGCGAACATGAGATGTCCTTGGCCAACAACCGCCTGGACCTGATCACCCAGATCGAGCATGCTCTGGCCCGAATCGCCGATGGAAGCTACGGACGGTGCGAGCGCTGCGGGGAGCCGATCGCCAAGGCGCGGCTGCAGGCATTTCCCGGCGCCACCCTGTGCCTGGCTTGCAAGCAACGTGAAGAGCGGCGCTGATCCGAGACAGGCCGCGGCCGATCCTTGCTGACGGCATGCGAGGCTGAGACATGAACACCGAGCCGGCCAGGGACGACGGCGGCGGAGCTGCCGACGGCGAGCCAGGTGTGGCCGAGCGGCCGCGCCGCCTGGGCCTGCTGCTCACCGTGGGAGCAGTCATCTTCGTCCTCGACCTGGCGAGCAAGGTTCTGGTGGTCGCAACTCTGTCCGAGCAGCCTCCGCTGAAGCTGTTGGGAGGATTGATCTACCTCACCGAGGTGCGCAATACCGGCGCGGCCTTCGGGCTCGCACAGGGGATGACCGTCGTCTTCACCCTGGTGGCGGCCGGCGTGATCGTGGTGATCTTGCGGATCGCGCCTCGGCTGCGTTCGGTCGGCTGGGCGTGGGCGTTGGGACTGGTCGTCGGCGGCGCGCTGGGCAATCTCGTGGATCGGATCTTCCGATCGCCCGGAGTGTTCCGAGGCGGCGTGGTCGACTTTCTCAGCGTCCTGGACCCGGCAGGTCGGGTTTGGCCGATCTTCAACGTGGCGGACTCGGCGATCGTCTGCGGCGGGCTCCTCGGCGTCGTGATGGCCTTCCGCGGACGCGACTTCGACGGGACCCGCACCCACTGAGTTCGCTCACGTGGCCGCACACGCGCACGAGTCAGCCGAGTTCGGCACACTGTCAAACGTGAGTGAGCATCGTAGCGAGCGCCAGCGGGCGAGGAGCGGAGCGAACGCGAGCGAAGCGAGCCAGCAATTGCAATCGACCGAGTTGCGCGGACTGCCCGTACCCGAAGGGCTGGCCGGTCTGCGCGTCGATGCGGCCCTGACCCGGCTGTTCGGTCTCTCCCGCACGACGGCCGCCGAGTTGGCCGATGCCGGAGAGGTGAGCCTGGAGGGCCGGGTCCGGGGCAAGGGCGACCGGGTGGCAGCCGGTGCCTGGCTCGAGGTGCGTCTGCCCGGTCCGCCCGCCGGACCAGCGCCACCGGAGCCCGTGAACGGGCTGAGCATCATCTACGTCGACGACGAGATCCTGGTTGTCGACAAGCCAGTCGGCGTCGCCGCACACCCGAGCCCCGGCTGGACCGGTCCGACTGTGACCAGCGGGGTGGCCGCAATGGGCTACGTGATGGCCAGTAGCGGAGCCGATGAGCGGCAAGGCATCGTGCACCGCCTCGACGCCGGGACCACCGGGCTGATGGTCCTGGCCAGGACCGAGTCGGCCTACACCGCACTCAAGCGCGCCTTCAAGGACCGCAGAGTCGACAAGGGCTATCACGCGCTGGTCCAAGGCCATCCGGACCCGAGTACCGGCACGGTCGATGCACCGATCGACCGGAATCCGACGCACGACTGGAGGTTCGCTGTCGTCGCAGGCGGACGCCCGTCGGTGACGCACTATTCGACGATCGAGGCGTTCCCGGCGGCCAGCCTGCTCGACATCAGGCTGGAGACCGGTCGTACGCACCAGATCCGGGTGCACATGGCAGCGTTGCGTCATCCTTGCGTGGGAGACGCTATCTACGGTGCCGACCCGAAGCTGGCCGCCCGGCTGGGATTGTCCCGGCAGTGGTTGCACGCCGTACGGCTCGGCTTTGCTCATCCGGCGACTGGCGCGCCGGTGATCTACAACAGTCCGTATCCGGCCGATCTGGCCGCCGCCTTGGACACCTTGGCGGACCGGCGGCTCATGAGCCGAGAGGGCGGGAGCATCGCAGCGAGGGACGAGCGAGGAGCGGACCGACCGGTGAGCGGAGCGAGCGAGGCGGACCAGCAATGACCTGGTTGCCGGACTCGCTGGCCGATTTCGCCCCCGCGACCCTTGCCGCGCTGATGATCGGTGCCTATCTCGTGCTTGGGGAGCCGTTCGTCGGCTGGGTCCTGCACCGCCGGTTCGAGGCAGCGGTGCGTGTGGCCCCGGAAGCACGACGCTGGCTGTACGGGCGATTACTTCTCCTCGAGTGGGGCCTGGTGGTGATCGTGGCCGCGGTCTCCCTGGTGGCGGCCCGGGTCGGCTGGTCGGAACTCGGCCTGCGCTGGCCGGATCGGATCGGCTTGGTCACCGGCTTCGTGGTGGTCGTCATCCTTGCGGTGACCGTGCTGTCGGTGCGTGCGCTGCGTACCGGGGTATTGCGCGAGGCCGGATCTGAATCCGCGGCGCTGCGCTCGGTCGGGTCTTTGCTGCCGCGTACCGGCTCCGAGCGGCGGCTGTTCTCCGTGGTCGCGTTGACCGCCGGGATTGCCGAAGAGGTAGTCTACCGCGGCTTCGGGATCGCCATGCTGGCAGCGCTTGCCCCGGCCCTGCCGTGGTGGGGTCTTGTCGTGCTGGCCGGCGTCGCGTTCGGCCTGGCCCACGCCTATCAAGGGCTGGCCGGGATCCTGACCACGGGTCTTCTGGGCTCTGTCCTGGCTGCGGTCTACCTCGATACCGGTTCTCTGCTGGTGCCGATCCTGTTGCACGCCCTCATCGATCTCCGTTTCCTGAGTGTTCCGGCAGACGTCATGCCCGGAGCGGGGGCCGCGGCGACCCCGTCTCCCGCGGCCGGCTCGGATGCCTCGGCGCAAGCTGCGGAGGACGGTGACGCGCCCGGCCGCAACGACACCCGACCCATCGATTTCCGACGTCGCCCATGACCGATGGACGCAACCCGCCGTGGCCCGGAGATCTGCGTACTGCAGCCGACAGCGATGCCGCCGGTGTGCAGCAACTGATCGGAGGTTGTTTCGCCGAGTACGACGGGTGCGTGCTCGACCTCGAAGGGATCGATGCCTGGATGGCCGCGCCGGCGAGCTACTACGCGGCGATCGGTGGTCAGTTCTGGGTCCTCGCCCAGCCCAGCGGAGTCGGGCTGGCAGCGTGTGTCGGCTGGGGCCCGGTCGGCGAGGACCGGATCGAACTGAAGAATCTCTACGTCAGCGCGGACGGCCGGCGCCAGGGCCTGGGCCGGCGTCTGGTGGCCCTGGTCGAGACCAGCGGTCGCGAGCAGGCGGCGGCCGCGGTGGTTCTGTGGAGCGATACCCGCTTCCTGGACGCGCACCGCCTCTACGAGAGTCTCGGATATCAGCGGACCGGACAGGAACGGGCACTGCACGACCCGTCGCACTCGATCGAGTACGGCTTCGCGAAGCGGCTCTGACCGCGGTTGATGCCGGGAGCGATTGGAGGAACCTGGCTAACCGAGTGTCGGTCGAGTGGACTACAAAGGCAGAGCGCGACAATCACTGCTCCGCCCCGCACCGAGCACCTTCCCTCTCGGTCCGATCGAGAAGGAGGTACCAGGCCGCGATGGGTCACTCGGATCAGTTCGTGCACCTCCATGTGCATACCGAGTACTCCATGCTCGACGGCGCGGCAAAGCTGCCGGAGTTGTTCGCCGAGACCAAGCGCATGGGAATGCCCGCGATCGCGATGACCGATCACGGCAACGTCTTTGGCGCCTATGACTTCCACCGTCAGGCAACGGCTGCCGGGATCAAACCGATCATCGGTATGGAGGGTTACTACACGCCCGGAAGCCGCTTCGACCGCCAACCCTTCGACTTCGGAGATTCGATTGTGGAAGAGCCCGGGGACGGGGGCTCCAACCGAGGCAAGTCGGCGTTCTGTCACATGACCATGCTGGCAACCAGCACGGTGGGGATGCACAACCTGTTCCGGATCTCCTCGCTGGCCAGCCTGGAGGGGCAGTACCGCAAGCCGCGCTTCGACCGGGATCTGCTCGAGCGGTACGGCAAGGACCTGATCGCGACCACGGGCTGCCCGTCCGGCGAGGTCAACATGTGGTTGCGGGCCGGCAAGTACGACAAGGCATTGGCCGCCGCCGCGGACTTCCGAGACATCTTCGGCAAGGACAACTTCTACGTCGAGTTGATGGAGCACGGCCTCGAGATCGAGCGCTCCACCCGCAAGGACCTGCTCCGGATCGCCGAGGAGCTGACCCTGCCACTGCTGGCGACCAACGACCTGCACTACACCCATCAGCACGATGCGAAGGCCCACGACGCGTTGCTGTGTATTCAGACCGGCTCCAAGCTGGCTGAAACCAAGCGGCTCAGATTTCACGGCGACAGCTTCTATCTGAAGTCCCCGGCCGAGATGCGGGCGCTGTTCGGCGAGCACCCGGAGGCGTGCGACAACACGCTGGTTGTCGCCGAGAAGTGTGCTGCGGTCACCTTCGCCGAGGGTGTCGACCTCATGCCGCGCTTCGACGTACCCGAGGGCGAGTCCCAGGAGTCCTGGCTGGTCAAGGAGGTTGAGGGGGGTCTTCATCTGCGCTACCCCAACGGCATCCCCGACAAGGCCCGTATGCGCGCTGACTACGAGCTGGGCGTCATCTGCCAGATGGGGTTTCCGGCGTACTTCCTGGTCGTCGCTGACTTCATCCGATTCGCCCGGGATGCCGGGATCCGGGTCGGACCGGGTCGCGGTTCAGCGGCCGGATCGATCGTGGCCTACGCACTGCAGATTACCGACCTGTGCCCGTTGGAGCACGGACTGCTCTTCGAGCGCTTCCTCAATCCCGAACGCGTGTCGATGCCCGATATCGACATCGACTTCGACGAGCGGCGGCGTGGCGAAGTGATTCGCTACGTCTCGGACAAGTACGGCGAGGATCGGGTCGCCCAGATCGTGACGTACGGCACGATCAAGGCCAAGGCTGCGATCAAGGACGCCTGCCGGGTGATGGACAAGCCGTTCACCCTGGGTGAGCAGCTGACCAAACTGATGCCGGCTCCGGTCATGGGCAAGGACATGTCCCTGTCGGGCGTCTTCGACCCCGCCGATGCTCGCTACCGCGAGGCGGCCGACTTCCGCAAGCGGTACGAGGATGACGCTGACGCCAAGGAGATCGTCGACCAGGCGCGCGGTCTCGAGGGTCTCAAGCGGCAGTGGGGGGTACACGCGGCCGGTGTGTTGATCGGAAGCCAACCGCTGATCGACCTGATCCCGATCATGCGCCGTGAGGCCGACGGCGCGGTGATCACGCAGTTCGACTACCCGACCTGCGAAACCCTCGGACTGCTCAAGATGGACTTCCTCGGGCTGCGCAACCTCACAATCCTCGACGATGCGGTCAACGCGATCGCCGCTGACAGCGGCCCGGTCCTGGACCTGTCGACCTTGGCCCTCGACGACCAGGCCACCTACGAACTGCTCAGTCGCGGTGACACCCTGGGGGTGTTCCAGCTCGACGGCGGGCCGATGCGGGCCCTGCTGCGCTCCCTGCGTCCGGACTCCTTCGTCGACATCGCCGCCGTCCTGGCGCTGTACCGGCCCGGCCCGATGGGTGCCAACGCCCATAATGACTATGCCGACCGCAAGAACGCGCGCCAGGCAGTCGAGGCCATCCATCCCGAGCTCGCCGAGCCACTGGCCGACATCCTCGGCGAGACCTACGGGCTGATCGTCTTCCAGGAACAGGTCCTGGCAATCGCCCAGCAGATCTCCGGCTACACCCTGGGCGAGGCCGACCTGCTGCGCCGGGCGATGGGCAAGAAGAAGAAGTCCGAACTGGACGCCCAGCAGGGCAAGTTCTTGGCCGGCGGCGCCGCGAACGGGTACTCGGTGCAGGCCATCACGGCGCTCTGGGAGATCCTCGTACCGTTCTCCGACTACGCGTTCAACAAGTCCCACACCGCGGCCTACGGCCTCGTCTCCTACTGGACGGCCTACCTCAAGGCGAACTATCCGGCGGCCTACATGGCGGCGCTGCTCACCTCGATGCGCGACGACAAGGACCGGATGGCGGTCTATCTCGGGGAGTGCCGTCGGATGGGCATCACCGTGCTCCCACCGGACGTCAACTCCTCGGCTGCGGACTTCGCCCCGGTCGGCGGCGACATCCGGTTCGGGCTCGGCGCGATCCGCAACGTCGGGCGCAATGTCGTCGCGTGTATCGAACGGGCCCGAGCGGAATCAGGAGATTTCTGCGACTTCTTTGACTTTCTGCGCAAGGTCGATGCGGTCGTCTGTAACAAGAAGGTGCAGGAGTCCTTGATCAAGGGCGGAGCCTTCGACTCGCTCGGGCATTCGCGCCAAGGGCTGCTCACCGTGCACGCGCAGGCCGTGGACATGGTCCTCGATGTCAAGCGGGCCGAGGCAGTCGGCCAGTTCGACCTGTTCGCGGATGCCGTCGATGACGACGGTGCGAACGCAGCGATGATGGACCTGCCGGTGCCGGCGGCCGACTGGGACAAACGCGAACGACTCGCCTTCGAGCGGGACATGCTGGGCCTCTACGTCTCCGATCACCCCTTGCTCGGGCTCGAACACGTGCTCGCCGCCCATGCCGAGGTGAAGATCGCCGACATCCAGACCGGTCAGGTCGAGGACGGCGCCTTCGTCACGATCGCCGGACTGCTGTCCGGCCTCACCCTGCGCACGACCAGGGCGGGGGCGCCAATGGCCTCTGCCAACCTGGAGGACATGGGTGGGGCGATCGACCTCATGGTCTTTCCGCAGACCTACGCGAAGGTGAGCCTCGATCTGGCCAACGACGCGATCCTCACCGTCCGTGGCCGGGTGGACCGGCGCGAGGAAACGCCGAAGATCATCGTGCAGGAGGTCAGCGTCCCGGACATCTCCCAGGCTGCGCGCGGTCCGGTCATGGTCTCGATGGCCGCTGCCCGGTGCACCCCACCGATCGTTGCCCGGCTGCGTGAGGTGCTCGGGACCCACCCGGGCACGACGGAAGTCCGGCTCCGGCTGCTCAACGGCGGCCGAGAGACGGTGCTCCGCCTTGACCAGGGCCTGCGGGTGAGCCCGACCGCCTCGCTGATGGGCGAGATCAAGGCCCTGCTGGGGCCGGCCAGCGTCGCTCTGATGTAACTCAGCCGCCGGCCATCGCCAGAAGCACCGACGGTTGACGGAATAAACTCGGCGTAACCGCTCGGGTGAGCCTCGCTTAGTTAGGTAGCCTCTAGCCGTGTCCCGCTCGCCTATCCAGCGCAAGAAAAAGACAGCACCGGAAAAACGACGCGCGGCCGGGGACAGTGCCGGCTCTGACGCAGGCGGAGTTCGACCGGTCGGTGCCCGGTTTCCGCACGGTCCCGGGACTCAGACCGCGGCGCCATCTGTCCCCCCTGCCCGCGGCGAGCAGGCCAACATCTACGGCGGGAAACCCGTCGGTGCTCGGTTTCATGCCCAGGCGGAAACTAGCGCAACGCGCTCGCATACCGGCGGCTGGAGACTGCGCAATTGGCGGCTGAGATCCAGGCTGGTGATCTTGCTGGTGATCCCGCTGGTTCTGGCCGGGGTTCTGGGCGGACTGCGGATCGCCGCGTCGGTGAGCGATATCCAGACTCTCGCGGAAGTCCAGGGCCAGGTCGCCCTCACTCAGCAGGTCGCGAGCGTCGTAGACGAGTTGCAGGCCGAACGGCATCGCGTCGCGGCCGCGGCCGCCACCGAAAGCCTGGAGCAGCGGGCCTTGGTAGAAGAGCAGATCCAGAAGGTCGAC
>JACCQS010000012.1 GCA_013814015.1 Geodermatophilaceae bacterium
TCGGCCCGTACGCCACCGAGCACCTCGGGCCTGGAATTGAGCCGGCGGTCGCGTACGACGTCCCACAAGGATCCGACCGCCCCGACCTTGGGATCTCGGGCGCCGTACACGATCCGGGCGACGCGGGAGAGCACCGCAGCGCCGGCGCACATCGTGCACGGCTCCAAGGTGACCACCAGGGTGGCGCCGGTCAGCCGCCAAGAACCGGTGAGCTGAGCGGCCGCCCGCAGGGCGAGCACCTCGGCGTGCGCGGTCGGATCCGCGCGCAGTTCGCGCTCATTGGCCGCCGAGGACAACTGCGACCCGGCCGCGTCCAGAACAACTGCACCAACGGGTACGTCCCCCCGGGCCGCAGCGGTCGCCGCGAGATCGAGGGCCACCTGCATGGCTGCGTCGAAGGCCGAACCGGAATTCACCGAGGCAGAGTGTCCAGGGCGTGGGCGAACTCCTCGGCGAATCCGAGCCGACGCGCGATCAGACCGAGCATCTCATCGGCATAGAGGTCGACATCGTCCATGATCATCCGCAGCTCTCCGGCAGGTAGACCCAGGTCTTCCAGGATGCCCAGGTCGCCGATCGGCCAGAGTTCGTCGTCGGCGGTGTCCTCGTCGACGTCCTCATCCAGGCGCTGAGCAACGTCGGCGGCGAAGTCCCACTCCAGGGCAGCCGTGGCATCGGAGAGCAGCAGACGTACGTCGTCCCCTCCGCCGGAGGCCCGGATCACCACGAAGAACTCGTCGCTGATGTTGACCAGGCCCAATGCACCCCCGTCGCCGGGCTGCTGGCGCGTGGCCCGTACGCAGCTCTCCACGCTCTCCAGCACAGCCAGCGGAAGCACCCCGCACCGCCAGACACCGGATTCTCGACTGGCCGTGATCGCGAAGCCGTCGACGGCGTCCTCCTCGGCGACTGCCATGGGCCACCTCCCCGTCACATGTTGGGCCACGATCGAGGCAACCCGCCTGCGGGCACGGTAGTGGCCTGACTGGTCGTAGGCGAGAGCCCCTGGGCTAGTAGTCTGTGGGTGGGTCGATGACCGAGCCCATCAAAGGGGCGCCAGGCGACCGCATTTTCCGATCTGTCGACGAGGGGCGTGCAGCCTGCTCGCAGGAGGACCCTAGCCCCGTGAGCACGAGCGTCCAAGAACCGTCGTTGCCCCCAGCCGACTCCCGAGACAATGGCACGCCGACGTCGGCCGATCGGATCCCTCGCCGGGTCGTCGCCCGCGTGGTCTTCCCGGAAGATCGTGACCTGGACACGCTGCCGCTCTACATCGACTTCACCCCGTTCACCGGCGTCAATCCGATGACGCGGATCGATCCGGAGACGCCGCGCACGACCGACCAGACCCCGGCGCCGGTCTTCGTGACTCCGGCCCACAGTGACTACATCCGCGGAAGGCGCAGTCTGCAACTGCCCGCGGGGGAGCGGATCTCCTTCGGCACGTACTTCAACGCCTTTCCGGCCGCGTACTGGCGTCGTTGGACCGACATCACCACCGTGCACCTCTCGGTGCGCGCCTCCGGATCGCCGACCCTCGTCGTCTATCGCTCGAACGCCCGCGGTGCCACCGAACGCGTGGCTGCAACGACCCTGACCGACGGCGTGCTGGACATCGACCTCTCGCTGGCCCCCTTCGGGGACGGCGGCTGGTACTGGTTCGACATGGTGGCCGGGCACACCCCGGCGTTGCTCGAGTCCGCGGAGTGGTCGGTGCCCGAGAGAGGGCGCGAGCGCGGCGGGACGACGATCGCCATCACGACGTACAACCGCCCGGACTACTGCGCCTCCCAACTGCGCCAACTCGGCGCCGCCGAGGGTCTCCTGGATCTGCTCGACGAGGTCCTGGTCATGGACCAGGGCACCCAGAACGTGGTCGATCAGCCGGACTTCGCCGACTGTGAGGCCGGCCTGCACGGAAAGCTCCGGGTCATCCACCAGGCCAACCTCGGAGGGTCGGGTGGCTTCTCCCGCGGCATGCGCGAGGCGCTCGCCGCGGGACGGAGCCGGTACGTCCTGCTGCTCGACGACGACATCGTCCTGGAGCCGGAAGGGATCGCGCGGGCAGTGGCCTTCGCCGATGAGTGCCGCGAGCCGACGATTGTCGGCGGGCACATGTTCAACATGTACGAGCGGTCGGTCCTGCACTCCTGGGCAGAGACGGTCAAAGAATGGCTGTTCTTCTGGGGGCCTGTTGAGGGAACCACGCAGGCGCACAACTTCGCGCTGAGCAACCTGCGGGCCACCGCGTGGATGCACAAGCGCTTCGACGTCGACTACAACGGCTGGTGGATGTGCCTGATCCCGCTCGAGGTGATCGACAAGATCGGGTTGAGCCTGCCGCTGTTCATCAAGTGGGATGACGCCGAGTTCGGCCTGCGGGCCGGGAAGGCGGGCTTCCGGACCGTGACCTTCCCCGGTGCCGCCGTGTGGCATATCCCATGGATGGACAAGGACGACACCACGGACTGGCAGGCCTACTACCACCAGCGCAATCGCTGGGTCGTTGCGCTGCTGAACTCGCCCTACCCCCGCGGCGGAAACCTGCTGTCCTGGAGCCTGCGCGGCGACGTCAAGCAGTTGCTCGCCCTGCAGTATTCGGCGGTCGAACTCCGCCTACAAGGCCTGGAAGATGTGCTCGATGGGCCGCAACGGTTGCATGCCGATCTGCCCACCAGCCTGGCCAAAGTGCGGGCCACCCGGGCTGAGTTCTCCGATGCCCGCACCGAACGCGATCTCCACGCCTTTCCGCCACCCCGCCGCGTACGCCCCCCCAAGCGAGGGAAGAACCCGGCGCTGCCGAAGAGTCTGTGGGAGATCGTCGTCACCGGAACTCTCGGCACCCTGCGACAGTTCCGCGGCATCCGGGAGAGTTCGCGCGTACAGCCGGAGGCCTCGGTCGCGGCCATGCACACGCGTTGGTGGATGCTCTCGCGCTACGACTCGGCCCTGGTCACGACCGCGGACGGGACTGCTCAGTCCTGGTACCAGCGCGATCCTGCGACGTTCCG
>JACCQS010000015.1 GCA_013814015.1 Geodermatophilaceae bacterium
TAGCGAACTCGCCGATCTCGTCGTAGCGTGCTTCGTACACGAGAGAGGAGGTGGTCCGAACCTTGCATACTTATCGGACGCGTGAGGTGGCTGTCCGCTAGCCGCCGTCGAAGCGACCATCGCCTCCTGTAGACGGCGGTCGGCGACAACCGGACAGTTACCCTGCCCTCGGGCTGTCGGCCCAGTCCAGCCGACCCGTTCGGATCGCGCCATCTCGGTGCGTGAGCGGAGCAGCCCGGGGGCTGTCCATGTCCAGACCTCGGTCCGCGTCCCTGGCGGGCGCGCAGCCGTACGCGGGTCACCGTAGCGCCGGATACGTCCGAACGCGGACGCTTGCCCGCTGCTGGACGCCTAGTCTCGTGCCGTGACGCAACCCACGTCCCGTACCGACGGGGCGCTGTCCCGTTGGCTGCGCTGGTCGGAGAACCGCGGCTGGGGCGGTGGACTCTGGCCGCACCCGATAGGCGGGCCGTGGGCACATGCTCCCGGACGGCCGGGGCGACGCAGCCTCGCACTGCACGCAGTGTTTGCCACTGCGGCGGCCATCGGGATGTCGATGGGCAGTGGGGGTGCCAGCAAGTACCAGCCAGACCGGCTCGATGTGGATGCGTTCGGCTACGCGCTGATCGCCGGGATGGCGCTGGGACTGCTCTTTCGCCGGATCGCACCATTGGGCGCCCTCGCGATCACTACCGGAGCAACCGCTCTCTACTTCGGCATCGGGTATCCGGCCGGCCCGGTGTTCTTCGCGATCTGTTTCCTGATGGTGGAGGTCGCGCTCTGGCTGCCGACCAGGACGTCGTTGATCGCCTGCTCGCTCTCGGTCGTCACGGTGATCGGCAGCGAGGTAATCGGCCGAATCGTGGACGGCGGCAGTCTCAGCGGGTTCGGGCCCTATCTCGGCTGGCTGCTCGTGCCGTGGGCGGTCGGTGCGGTCAAACGGGCGTGGCAGGAAAGCAGGACCCAGCAACAGTCCGAACAGGCACAGCAGCGCCGGTACGAGGAGCGCCTCGCGGTCGTACGTGAGGTGCACGACGTCGTGGGGCACGGCCTCGCGGTCATCAACATGCAGGCCGGCGTCGCTCTGCACGTCCTGGACCGGCGGCCCGAGCAGGCCGAGGTGGCGTTGACCGCGATCAAGCGGGCCAGCAAGGACTCACTCGACGAACTGCGCGCCACGCTGGCTGTGTTCCGCCATGCCGACGGTGCGGTCCCGTTGCGGCCGATGCCCGGTCTGGGCGACCTACCCGATCTGCTGTCCTCCGTCCGGGTGGGTGGTCTCACCGCGGAGTTGGGCATCACCGGCGAGCCTCGGACGGCTCCGTCCAGTGTGGACCTCGCTGCGTATCGGATCGTGCAGGAATCACTGACCAACGTCGTGCGCCATGCACGCGCCTCGCACGTCACCGTGACGGTCGATCATGGACAGGACGCGGTCTCGGTACGAGTGGTCGACGATGGCGTCGGCCCAATGCCGAATCCCGATGCAGGCCAGGGAGTTATCGGGATGCGTGAACGCGCGACCTCGTTGGGAGGATGGCTCTCGGCAGGCCGGGGGGACAGTGGCGGATTCGTCGTACATGCGTGGCTGCCCTTGCCTGAGTATGTGCCGGATTCTCGACCGAAGTCCCCCGATGGTGATTCAGCACGACTGAATGCTGTTGCTGCTGACCATGCCTCGGGCCCGCCACTGTGATCCGGGTCGCAGTCGCCGACGACCAGTCCCTCGTACGACTCGGCGTTGGTGTACTGGTCGAGACCGAGGACGACCTCGAGTTGGCCGGATCGGCTGAGGACGGTCAGCAGGCCGTCGCGCTGGCTCGGCGGGAGCATCCGGACGTGTTCCTGATGGACATCCGGATGCCGGTCAAGGACGGTCTGTCCGCGCTGCGCGAGATCGTCGATGACCCATCCTGCGCGCGCACCCGCGTGATCATGCTGACCACGTTCGAACTCGACGAGTATGTGTTCGAGGCGTTGCGTGGCGGGGCCAGCGGGTTCCTGATCAAGGACGGCGAACCTGCCGAATTGCTGCACGCGATCCGGGTGGTGGCCGACGGTGGGTCGTTGTTGGCCTCATCGGTGACCCGCCGGCTGATCGAGGAGTTCGCTTCCCAGCAGCCCAGTCGCGGTACGCCGCACCCTCGGCTGGGGTCGCTGACCGTACGAGAACGCGAGATCGTCACCTGGGTGGCGACCGGGCGCTCCAACGACGAGATCGCTGCGGAGCTCGTAGTGAGCCCAGCCACCGTACGAACTCACGTCGGGCGGGCGATGACCAAGCTCGGCGCCAGGGACCGGGCGCAGTTGGTCGTCTTCGCCTATCAGTCCGGACTGGCTTCCCTCAAGTCCTGAGTTGTTCACCTTGGGGGGTCCGGCCGGTGTTGTGGTGGCCGATGTGGGCCGAAGAACGCAGCAACGCGGGAACTCCGCGGGGGTTGTTTTGGTCGGCCGTCTTACGCCTCGCACGCGCAGCTTTCAGGCAACACGCCTTCCCGGATCGGCACGATTGGGTGAATATTCTGCGTGAAAGGGCTTGTGTCGTAGCCTCATACGTGTAGACTCGAACACATGTTCGAAGCACCACGGTACGCCGAGTGGGAATCCCGGGAGGACCCGCCCGAGGTCGACGTCGACGCCCTGCGGGCCCGCTACCCGTGGGCCCGCGAGCACTTCGAGGACCAGCCGATGGACCTGGCCGTGCTGCAGGCATCCTGGCTGCAGCGAGCCCGCGAACTCGACGCGATGCCACCCCCACCCGAGCGGGTCTACCTCGAGGAGGACCGGCCACTCTACGACCGCGACCCGAACACCTTCACCGACGCCGAGGCGATCACCCGGCTGATCGAGGTCGAGGCCGGGATCGCCGCCTCTCACGCGCTGCGGGCTCGGCTGCTCGGCTGGTCGCCCTGGTCGCCGCCCAACGCCCGGCCTGCACGG
>JACCQS010000030.1 GCA_013814015.1 Geodermatophilaceae bacterium
CGTCGAGTCTGGACCGAGCAGGGCCACCAGGGCACCCGCACCGGCATGTTCGGCCACGAGATCCCGGCTGCTCACCGGCATCCCCCGCTCGCCGGCCAGATGAGTGGCGCTGGTCAGCCGGCACAACGCTCGCCATCCGGTCCCCGCCCGGGCGAGCACGGTGACCCGGGGCAATCGCGCGTCCATACTTGCCCCGCCGCGAGCCGGGGACTTGCGGCCGGACGGTCGTACCGGCTGCAGCCCGGCCACCGAGCCAAGAGCCAGGTCCAGTCCGAAGATCGGCCGGATGGTGGCCTCCCGGCAGGCCACCGCGAACTTCACCGCACCGGACAGCCCGTCGCGGTCGGTCAGCGCCAGAGCGGTCATCCCGTGTTCGGCGGCGCGTGCGACCAGATCGCTCGGGTGGTTGGCGCCGTACCGAAGGGAGTAGCCGGAGGCGACGTGCAGGTGTACGTACGGGTCACTCACCGGCTTGGCACCTAAGTTGGGTGTGATGCACCCAAGTTGGGTGTACGGTCGCGTCCATGAGCAAGGTGATCCAGGTACGCAACGTCCCCGACGACGTCCACGCAAGCCTGCGCGGGCAGGCAGCGGCCGCAGGGGTGTCGCTGTCGGAGTACGTGCTCACCGAACTGACCCAGGTCGCCGGCCGCTCGACCAACGCCCAGATACTCCTTCGCGCGGCGCTGCGTCCGGGAGGTTTCAGTCGAGAAGAGATCGTCGAGGCTGTCCGTTCAGGCCGCGACGAGCGGTGATCGTGATCGACGCTTCGGCCGTTCTCGACGTGGTCGGCGGAGACCCTTTTTCCGCACCGCTGGCCCATCGCGTCGCAGGGCAGCACTGGCACGCCCCGCATCTCATCGACCTCGAGGTACTGCACGCCTTGCGCCGACTGGCCATGCACCATCCGAGCAAGGCCGAACTCGCCGAGGCTGCGCGGGCCGAGTTCCTCGCCCTGACGATCACCCGCTACTCCCATGTTGACCTGCGAGACCGGATCTGGGAACTTCGCGACTCGATGACCGCCTACGACGCTGCCTACATCGCCCTGGCCGAAGCCCTCGACGTACCGCTGATCACCACCGATGCCCGGCTGGGCCGGGCGCCCGGGAGCCGATGCGCCGTCGAGGTCTTCGGACAGCCCTAGGGCTAGCGGCCACAGCCTGCAGTAACTGGTCACTTTCCGCAGCTCGCACCTGCGGCAAGTGGCCAGTTAGTTGGCGAGGGTGTCACTCCCTGTCGCCTCCGGTCACGCGCTCCACGAGGCGGCAGAAGGTGGCCACCTCCCGGATCAGGTCATCGGCCTCCCGGGCGGTCACCGAACCGAGAATCCCGGCTTCGGCGGCAGCCCGCTTGCCAGCACCGGCAGCGAAGAATCCAGCCCACTCCCCCAGTTCCGGAGCCAACTCCAACAGCAGATCCCAGGCGCTGCGCAATCCTCGTCGGCGCGGCCGAAATCCCGACTCACTGCGTTGGGCGAGCACCGCCGCAGCAGCACGTAGCGCAGCCAGATGCGCGCGGGCGTAACGAGGCTCGGGCTCGGGCTCAGTGGCCGCCTCGATCAGTTCGGTTCGCGCCTGAGCCAGCAGCGATGCCGGCGAGCCGCGCCCCCGTGATTGGGCCGAGCCCGCTTTCCTGGCCTGGGAATCAGTCATGGACACGGGCCAGCACCCACCGGTTGGCCGCCTCGTCCCAGCACAGGTCATAGACGCCACCGGGGCCTCCGCTCGGTCCAGGGCCGGATCGGGTCTCCACCCGCCACCAGTGCAGTTGCACGATCGCCTCGCTGCCGCTGAACCGACGCCACCAGGGACCGGACTCCACCCAGTGATCGAGGATGGCAGCCACGTCATAGCGCCGCTCTCGCCACCAGAACCGCTGCGGCGTCGCACTCGAGTACGTCCGAGTGCCCGCCTCCACGTCGATCGGCTCACCCCGACCGGCCTCAGGGAGACGGCTCATTGCCAGCCCGCCTCATGAGACCTCCTGCACGACACTGACGCTGACCACTGAGCCGGAGCCGATACGGGTCGAGGGCATCGGCTCCGGCTCAGTCTTGCGGTGCCTGGCAGCGGCACCTCGAGCACTCGAACACATGTTCGAATGCCTGGCTTCAGTGAACAGCTTGGACAGCCCGGCGTCAACCCCGGCTTCCGGCCCGATCAGTAGGCTCGCCGCGTGATCTTGCACCTGGTGACCTTCAGCTGGCGCCCCGACGTGACCAACGACGACGTGGCGGGCGTCATCGAAGGTCTCAGCTCGCTGCCCGACCAGATCCCCGAACTGCTCTCCTACCGTTTCGGCCCAGACCTCGGTCTGCGGGAGGGAAACGCCGACTTCGCGGTGGCTGCCGTGCTGGATAGTTCCGAGAGCCTGACCGCCTACCTCGACCATCCCGAACATGTGCGGATCGTTCAGGCATTTCTCGCCCCGCTGATCGCCAGCCGCCAGGCCGTCCAGCTCGAGATTCCTCCGGACAGTGGTCTTTAGGTCGGCCGGGTCTCGGGCATTCGGATGGCCAGCACGACCCCTATCGCCAGCACCGCGGTCGTCAGCGCGAACCCAGTCGAGTAGCCGGCGGCCGGGGTGGAACCCCAGCCACCGCTGTCGACCAGGGCGGACGCGGCAAGCGGCCCGATCATCGCGCCGACGTCGAGCGACATCTGGTAGAACGCAACGGCACCGCCACTGCGGGCCGGTGCGACATCGGCGACGATGGCCGCCGGCGCCACCGCGAGCATCCCCGTACCGGCTCCGGACACGGCCATCGCGATCAGGAACAGCGTGAGGTCAGCGGGCGCGATGAGGATCGCCATGCCGACGGTCGCCGACGTCGTTCCCAGGATCATCAGAGGCTTACGCCCCACCCGGTCGGCCCAGCGCCCGGACGGGAACAGCGCGGCCGCGTTCGCCACGGCGAAGACTCCCAACCCGATGCCGGTCCACTCGGTGCCGAGAACCAGCGCCTCACCGACGAATAACGGAATGAGTGAGAAGCGCACCCCGAAGGCCAGCCATCCGGTTCCGAGACTGGCCCCGATCGCCGCCCGGTAGGCCGGGATCCTCAGCATCGATCCGATGCTCGACGGGCCGGGCTGGCCGTCGTCGTTCGGATCAGGTACGTACACCGGCGGCGGCAAACGCCGAAAGGCCACCAGCGCGACCAGGGTCGCGACGACCAACAGTGCCCCGTAGATGAAGAAGGGCAACCGCAGCGAGATCGCGGCAAGCGGTCCGCCGACCACCGGCCCCGCGATCCCCCCGACCAGAAAGCCACCGAAGAACACGCCGTTCGCCCGGCCACGGACCTGTGGCGGCGAAGTCCGGATCAACAGGACGACTGCCGACACGGTGAACATCGCCGATCCCAGTCCGCCGAGCCCTCGCAGGACCAACAGTTGCGGGTAGCTCTGCGCGAACCCGGCCGCCCCACTGGTGACCGCGGCCAGCGCGATGCCGGTGACCAGGACCCCGGTCTCACCGAAGCGGTCAACGAGTCGGCCGGAGAACAGAGCGGACACGATCCGCATACCGGCGAAGGCAGTGACCACCAGAGCGGCCAACGTACGACTGACTCCGAACTCCAGAGCGAAGTCCGGAATGGCCGGGGCGACGATGCCGTACCCGATCGCCACGCAGCCGGCCACCAGCGCAAGGATCCAGGCCTCTCGAGGCAACTTCGGGGTGCCCGCCGGTGGGTCGCCGGCAGTCTGGTCGGCGCCCGCACTCACCCAGGCAGCATGCCCGTACCTCTCACGAGCGCGCGGCGAGACCCTGGCTACAAGCTAGGAGACGAGTCCCCCGGGGTCCCTGCATCTGTGATGGAACGTTCATGTCAGGCGACATGGCCGCCATCGCACCGGGATCGGGATACTGGCCGGGTGAATCCTCGGGTCGAATCGGTCACCCGCCAGCTGCGCGAAGCAGGTGTCGCCGGCGAGGTGCGCATCCTGGAGATGCAAGCGCACACCGCGGCCCTCGCGGCCGAACAACTGGGTATCGAGGTGGGTGCGATCGCGAACAGCTTGATCTTCGACGCCGACTGCGCACCGCTGCTGGTGATGACCAGCGGCGCGCATCGAGTCGACACCGCCAAGGTGGCCGCCCTGCTCGGCATCGTCACGTTGCGTCGCGCGGACCCTGATTTCGTACGCAGGCACACCGGTCAGTCGATCGGCGGAGTCGCTCCGATCGGGCACCCCGAGCCGATCGGGACGCTGGTCGACATCGAGCTCGCCCGCTACGCGGAGGTGTGGGCGGCGGCCGGTCATCCGTCGACGGTGTTCCCGACGACCTATGCCGAACTCCTCCGGATCACCTCGGGAACCGCCGCCGAAGTGGGCAACTGACTGCGACTGAGACGAGACAGCTCCCGCCCGGCCCCGCGGTGCCCACGTACTACGACCTACGTGCACTGGAAGCTGCGACCGGGGCTGAGTCATCGTTCGAGAACCACAGCAGCGGGCGGCCATCAATCGCCCACACCAGGAGGGAACAGCGACGATCAGACTCACCAAGACCCCTCGAGATCGAATTCTAGGTCAACATCCAAGCTGCCAACAGCGGCTGCCCAGCGGGCGCTCGAATCGGGGTTGGATAGCCCTGACCGCGGATCAGGCAGCGCGCCAGCACCTTCACTGCGTGGCTACGCTTAGTGGGTGACCTGTCCAGCTAGCCCAAATCGGCAGCTGTCACGGTGACCCAACTGCAGCCCGCGCGCATCCTCCGCGTCGACCCGGTATGGATGCGTGAGCACCTCCGCGAAGTCCTCGAGATCTACGGCGCCGCCATGGGCTATCCGGACTCCGTCGTGGACGCGAGGTATGGCCACGCCGCCTCGCACACGACGCGGATCGGATTCGAGGCGGTGGCTGCCTTCGATCCGGCCGACGTGCTGACCGGTTTCGGGTACGGCTACACCACCCGTCCCGGCCAATGGTGGTACGACCAGGTCGCCGACGCGCTCGGCCGGACACGATCACGGGAGTGGCTCCGGGACACCTTCGAGTTGTCCGAGTTCCACGTTCGGCCCGACCAGCAGGGAATGGGAATCGGCCGGACCCTGCTGCGCACCCTGCTCGGCGGGATCAGCCACCCTCGGGTGGTGCTCTCCACACCGGACAGCGACACCCGCGCGTTCCGCCTGTACCGCTCCGAGCGCTTCGTGGACCTGTTGAGGGGCCACTACTTCCCGGGGGACGCCCGCCCCTTCGCGGTCCTGGGTATGACGCTGCGGTGAGCCATCCGCCAAACCCCCGTGTCCGGTTCGAACCCGGTGGTAGGCCGAGCATCTACTCGATCCTCACCTCGATCGTGGTCCCGCGTCCGATCGCGTGGGTGTCGACTCGCTCAGCCGGCGGCATCGACAACCTGGCTCCGCATTCCTTCTACACCGTGGCTTGTGTGAATCCACCCGTCGTGCAGTTCACGTCAGTGGGGCGCAAGGATTCGCTTCGCAACGTCGAGGAGACCCGAGAGTTCGTCGTCAACGTGGCACCTGAGCCGCTCTTCGAGCAGATCAATGCCACCGGAACGAACTTTCCGATCGAGCAAAGCGAATTCGACGAGGTAGGGATTGCCCTGGAACCGGCCGAAACCGTTGCGCCGTACCGGGTTGCGGACTCCCCTGCTGCCATCGAGTGCGAACTGCACAGCACGGTGTCCATGGGGGATTCAACCGTAGTCTTCGGCCGAGTGAAGCTTGTCGTCGTCAGCGAGTCCGCTCTGCGCAACGGCCGGCCGGCGATCGAACTGCTGGCCCCGCTGTCCCGGCTCGGCGGCAATCAGTGGGCGACGGTGGGAGACGTGCACGCGATCCGTCGCATCCCCTACGCGGAGTGGGACGATCCTTCGGCGTAGGGCTTTGGCGCGCCGTGAGGAGACGTCCGTCCTGGTGCCGCTCTCAGCCGACGGGTGAGGTCTCGCGCAGGTTGGCCCAGATCTCGCGGGTGGCCGTGGACCGGTTCAGCGTGATGAAGTGGATGCCGGGTGCTCCCTCGTCGAGCAGCCGCTGACAGAGTTCGCTCGCCTGGTCGATTCCCTGCGCACGTACGGCGTCCTTGTCCTCGGCGATCGCGTCGAACGTCGAGGCCAGCCCCGGCGGGAACGGCGCTCCGGACAGCTTCGGTGCGCGTTGGATCGTGCCCATCGAGGTCACCGGCATGATTCCCGGGATGATCGGGATGTCGCACCCCAGCGCCGCCACCCGGTCGCGCAGGCGCAGGTAGTCCTCGGCGTCGAAGAACATCTGCGTGATCGCGAAGTCCGCGCCGGCCCGCACCTTCTCCACGAAGTGTCGGGCGTCGCCGTCGACGTCGGTCGAGCGAGGGTGCTTGTACGGGAAGGCCGCCACGCCGACACAGAATTGGCCCGCCCGGCGCACCATGCTGACCAACTCGTCGGCGAACTCGATGCCTTCCGGATGCTTGAGCCACTCAGCCGTGGGATCACCTGGCGGATCACCTCGGATGGCCAGGATGTTGCGCACCCCGACGGCGGCGAACCGGCCGATCACATTGCGGAGTTCGGCGACACTGTGGTTGACCGCGGTGAGGTGGGCCATCGGCAGCATGGTGGTCTGGGTGGCGATCCGCTCGGTCACCCTCACGGTGCCTTCGCGGGTCGTGCCACCTGCACCGTAGGTCACCGACACGAACGAGGGACGTAGCCGCTCCAATTCGCGCAGTGTTCGCCACAGTACGGCCTCGGAGGCCTCGTCCCTGGGCGGGAAGAACTCGAAGGAGAACGTTGGAACGCCGGCGGCCAACTGCTCACGCACGGTCCCAGCCATGGCAACCAGGATAGGGCGTACGCATGGCGCCGTACGGGACGCCGGTCCGGTGGCCGATACTGCGTAGTCGTGACCTCTTCGCCACCGAGTCCGCCACCGGCTGATCTCCTGGACCGGCATGCCCTTCGTGAGCGGGTCGAGATCGAACTGGCCGCTTTCCTGGACCGGAAGCTGACCGATCTCGCTGCCATCGATCCCGATCTCATGGCCGTAGGGGAGGCAATCTGCGATCTCGTCCTCGCGGGTGGCAAGCGGCTTCGGCCGGCATTCGCGTACTGGGGATGGCGGGGTGCGCTGGACGCCGTCTCCTATGCCGGCTCGGCCGGACCCGTGGCCGACGCCGACCGGGACGACGACACGGTTCTACGAGCCGCGGCGTCTCTGGAACTGGTTCAGGCCGGTGCACTGATCCATGACGACGTGATGGACCGGGCAAGTACCCGACGGGGTCAGCCGGCCCTGCATGTGCGCTTCGCCGATCTGCACGCTTATCACGGCTGGGCTGGATCGGCGGCGGGATTCGGCCAGGGCGCGGCCATCATCGCAGGCGACATCGCACTCACGTGGGCACAGGAGATGATCCGCACCGCCGGACTCGACGACGCCGCGCTCGGCAGGGTCGCTCCGGCCTATGACGCGATGCGCCTCGAGGTGATGGCCGGGCAGTACCTCGACCTACGCGGCCAGGTGGATTCCGGGCGCCCGGACGAGGAAGCGCTGGCAGCGGCCTGGCGTACGGCGCGGTACAAGGCGGCCTCCTACACCGTCCAGCGCCCACTGCACATCGGTGCGCTGGTCGGCGGCCCACACGCGCCGGGAGGGCCGCTGCTGTCCACGTACACCGACTACGGATTCGCTCTCGGCGAGGCCTTTCAGCTGCGTGACGACGTGCTGGGGGTCTTCGGTGACCCCGAGCAGACCGGCAAGCCGGCAGGTGACGATCTACGGGAGGGCAAGCAGACGCTGCTCGTGATCCTGGCCCGCAAGCGGGCCAGCGCGAACGCCCGGGACCTGTTCCAGCGGTTGATCGGCCGGGCCGACCTGTCCGGTTTGGACATCGACCAGCTCCGCATGGTCATCGAGGGTTCCGGAGCCCTCGCGGAGGTCGAGGTGCTGATCGCCCAGCGGGTCGAGGCCGCGACGACCGCGCTGGCGCAGGGGCCGGTCGGTGGCGAGCCACGAGAGGTTCTCGAGCAACTGGCCTCCACGCTGACCGCCCGAGACCGCTGACCGGCAGGCCTAGAACGCCATGGCTTGGGCCCGGCGATTCACCTCATGGTGCCGCTTCTCGTGCAGGGCCTGGATCGGCATACCCGGCAGCGTGTCGTCCTCGGTGAACAGCCACGTGACTGCTTCGGCATCGCTGTAACCCCCGTCCCGGAGCACGGTCAGGACTCCGGCCAGGTGGGTGAGGATCCCCTCGTCGTCGAAGAAGGCGGCCGGCACCAGTGGCGACCCATCACGATCCACTGTCGCCAGGGCCCGGTCGCGAATGAGCTGGCGTACCCGGTTGACCCGGATCCCGAGTCGCTGGGCGACCTCCGGCAAGGTCAGCAGATCCATAGGCTGCAGCCTATGGCTGACTCCGATTCTGCTGTTGCCGGACTCCTCCAGACCCAGCTGACTGGAGTTCTCGAAGCCCAGGCACGCGAAATGCTGCCCCGCGGGGTCTTCGACTATTACGCCGGCGGGTCGGAGACGGAGACCACTCTGCGCGAAGCCCCGTTGGCCTGGCATCGGTGGCGCCTGCGTCCGCGAATGTTGAGCGGTGTCGCCGCGCCCAACCTGGCAACCACGCTCCTCGGGACACCGGTGGCCAGTCCGATCGGCGTACCCCCTTGGGCACTGCAGCGGATGGCGCATCCCGACGGCGAACTGGCCACGGCCGATGCCTGCGCCCGCACCGGGACGCTGATGACCGTGTCCACGACGGCTACCGTGCCGCTCGGCGAGGTGGCCGCGGTTGCGCCCCAGTCCCCTAAGTGGTTTCAGCTCTACCAGGTGCATGGCCCGGCCTACACCGACGATCTGGTACGCCGTTGCGCCGGGGCCGGATACCGGGCGCTGGTACTCACCGTCGACCTACCGGTTCTCGGTCGGCGGCTGCGTGACCTCGCCAACGACTTCCAGTTGCCCGAGGGTCTGGTGATGGCCAATCACCCGGATCAGGCCGATGTCCAGGCAGACGCTGAGCTGCCGGGCCCGGCAGCAGGTGGCAGCGGAGTTTCGGTACGTCGGCTGGACCAGGCCCTCGACTCCGCCGACAAGACCCCGCCCTGGACCTACGCCGACGTCGAGCACTTCGCCGGCCTCACCGATCTCCCGGTCGTGGTCAAGGGCGTTCTGCGCGGAGACGACGCAGTGCGCTGCCTCGAAGCCGGCGCCTCGGCGGTGTGGGTATCCACCCACGGTGGTCGACAGGTCGATCGCGCCGTTTCCAGCGCCGTGGCACTGGTCGATGTCGTCTCATCCGTGAGCGACCACGCCGAGGTCTATGTCGACGGCGGAATCCGTTCTGGCACTGACGCCCTGGTCGCTTTGGCGCTGGGTGCCCGAGCGGTCTTCTGTGGCCGTCCGGTGATCTGGGGGCTGGTCACCGGCGGTGCGGATGGAGTGGTCGACGTGCTGTCGAGACTGCGGGTGGAACTGGCGCACTCGATGACGCTGTGCGGCGTCGCCTCGGTCGAGCGCGTGTCCAGGGATCTGGTCACGACCTGACCTAGCGAGTCGCGCGAAGCCAGGTGTCAGGTCAGACGTAAACTGGCTGGTCGTGGAGACGACGCTGCTGGACCCGGTGGTCGGTCTCGTGCTCGAGAAGCGTTATCGCGTCGAGCGCCGGCTGGCTCGGGGCGGCATGTCCACGGTCTACGAGGGCACTGATCTCCGTCTGGATCGCCGCGTAGCGATCAAGGTGATGACCGAGGCGCTGGCCAGTGACCCGTCCTTCGTCGCCAGTTTCAACCGCGAAGCCCGCTCTGCTGCCCGGCTTTCGCACCTGAACGTCGTCTCGGTCAGCGATCAGGGCGAGGACGACGGCTTCGTCTTCCTCGTGATGGAACTCGTCCGTGGCCAGACGCTGCGTGAAGTCATTCATGAGAACGGGCGACTAAGTCCCGAACAGGCCTTTGCCGTTCTGGCCCCGACGTTGTCCGGGCTCTCGGCCGCGCATCGGACCGGCTTGATCCACCGCGACGTCAAGCCGGAGAACATCCTGCTCTCCAGGGACGGCGTGGTGAAAGTCGCTGACTTCGGCCTGGCCAGGGCGGTCGCAGGCACCGGGACGACGTCGGTGACCAGCGGCGTGCTGCTGGGAACGGTCGCCTACCTGGCACCGGAACAGATCGAGCGGGGCAATGCCGATGCCCGCAGCGACGTGTACGCCGCCGGCATCGTTCTTTACGAAATGCTCACCGGTAAGCCGCCTTACGCCGGGGACAGCGCGCTGTCCGTGGCCTACCAACACGTGAACAACGACGTTCCGCTGCCCTCGAGCAAGGTGCCCGGAATCCCGGTCGCGATCGACGAGTTGGTCTCCTCGGCGACCCGGCGTGATCCCGCAGCGCGGCCGTTGGATGCCGGAGCCTTTTTGGCCGAGCTCTTCGATGTGAGCACCGACCTGGCTATGACTCGAGTCACCGTGCCGGTTCGTTATCGCGAGAGCCCGCCGCCTGCAAATCCCGGATCTGCACCGCATCCGAGGAATGACCATCGCGGCCCAGCGGCGCCGGACGGGACTCGGGCCGCTCGTACGCACCGGACTGCGGTGCTCGGTACTGCTGGTGGTCGAGCCTCGGACGAGGCAACGCTCAGTCCCGGCTCGGTGGCAGACGGCGGCGGAGACCGTCGACCGACAACCGGTCGTCCCGGCGAAGTCGGGCAGCGGTCAGCCGATCAGCGGTCACCCGGTGCGCAAGCCCCGGCGCGGCGACGACAACGCACCGGCAGAATCGTCCTCGCCCTGGTCCTCGTCCTGGCCGCGATCGCCGGTGGAGTCGGCTGGTGGTACGGATCCGGTCGCTACACCGTCGCCCCGGACGTGGTCGGGTTCGCCGAGGCTTCCGCCGTCGAGACCCTGCAGGAGGCCGGACTCGATCCGATCATCGAGGAAGTCTTCAGTGAGTCGGTCGCCGACGACATGGTGATCTCGGCCGATCCCGAGGCGGGGGCCGAGATCATGCGAGGGAGCACGGTCAACCTCCAGGTTTCCAAGGGCCCCGAGCGGTTCGTCGTGGACGAAGCGCTGCTCGGCCTGGCCGAGGCTGACGTGGTCACCGCCCTGGCCGATCTGCCGATCGCCGTGGTTCGCGCCGAAGGATTCCACGAAACCGTGCCCTTCGGAGCGGTCTTCGGCTTCGACCCTGCCGCCGGGACCGAACTCCGTCGCGATCAGCAGCTCACGATGCTGGTGAGCGTCGGCCCGGAGCCACGCGCCATCCCCGATGTCGCTGGTACAACGCTGGAGGAGGCACAAGCCGCGTTGGTGGCGCTGGGGTTCGTGGTGGAGGTGCGCGAGGACTTCAACCGCGATGTCGCCGTGGGTATCGCATTGGGCACGGAGCCTGCTCCGGATGCCGGGCCGCAGCCCTTCGGTACCACGATCGTCCTGGTCATCTCGAAGGGACCGGACCTGGTGGCCGTCCCCGACGTGATGGGCAAGGACCAGGACACCGCCATCGCCGAACTTCAGGCGGCAGGTTTCGTGGCGGACACGACGTCGTTTCTGGGCAACCGGGTTTGCCAGCAGAGTCCCCCGGCCGGTGAGCTGGCCGAGCGTGGTTCGACGGTCAGCCTCCTGCTCAGCTTCTGCTGAGCAGGCTCAGCGGTCGAGCAGCCCCGCTAGAACGTCGCTGGCCCGTTGAACACCTGCGTCGTCGACATCCAGGTGGGTGAGCAGCCGTACCCGATCCGCTGCGACCTGTGAGATCAGCACCCCTTGCTCGGCCGCAGCTTTGGCCAGGGCCGGAGCGTCGACCCCGTCGAGGCGGACGATGTTGGTCTGCACCTGATCCGCCGCAACGCCGAGTCGGCCCGCCAAGAACTGGGCTCGGGCATGGTCCTCGGCGAGCCGGTCGATGTGGTGGGCCAACGCGTACCGGCCCGCGGCCGCCAGGATTCCGACCTGTCGCATCCCACCTCCCAGGCGTTTGCGCAGGATCCGAGCCTGCGCGATCCGCTCGGCTGAGGCGATGATCACCGAGCCGACGGGCGCACCAAGCCCTTTTGACAGGCAGACCGAAAGGGTGTCCGCCAGTTGCCCGTACACCGAGAATGGCGTCCCCGAAGCCACGGCGGCGTTCCAGATTCGGGCGCCGTCGATGTGCAGCGCCACCCCACGGTCGCGCAACTCTGTCGAGAGTCGGGTGAGTTCGGTCAGCGGCTGGATGCTTCCTCCACCGCGGTTGTGGGTGTTCTCCACGGCTACGGCGTTGGTCCCCATCGTGTGCCAGTCGCCTTCGCGCACCTGGGCAAGGAGATCGTCGGTGTCGAACAGGCCGCGCTGGCTGACCACGGTCCGGGTCTGGATGCCGAAAAGCGCTGCCGCCGCCCCGTGTTCGTAGGTGACGATATGTGCGTCCGCGTCCGCGAGGATCTCTTCACCGGGACCGGCAAGAAGACGAAGGCAGATCTGGTTGCCCATCGTGCCCGTGGGGACGAACAGCGCAGCCTCGTGCCCGAACAGTGCGGCGACCTCTGCCTCGAGGGCATTGACCGTTGGGTCTTCGAGGTAGACGTCGTCGCCGACCTCGGCTGCGGCCATGGCCGCCCGCATCCCCGGGGTGGGGCGGGTGAGGGTGTCCGATCGAAGGTCGACGACGCCTGCGGAGTCGGCCAGATGTGAGCCGTCGACGACGCCTGCGGAGTCGGCCAAATGTGGGCCGTCGACGCCCTCACCCACGTAGCATCTCCGCCACGAGAAAGGCAAGTTCCAGCGACTGTCCGGTGTTCAGCCTTGGGTCGCAAGCAGTCTCGTAGCGACCGGCGAGGTCGGCGTCGCTGATGTCCTGGGCGCCGCCCAGGCATTCTGTGACGGCCTCGCCGGTGAGCTCCACGTGGATGCCTCCGGGATAGGTTCCCAGTTCGAGGTGCACCTCGAAGAAGCCCATGACCTCGTCGACGAT
>JACCQS010000369.1 GCA_013814015.1 Geodermatophilaceae bacterium
GCCGACAAGATCATGCACGCGATGCTCGAGACCGACAGTGGATTCACGCTCATGGGCGCCGACACTCCGCCAGGGATGGAACACAACCCTGGAGACAATGTCGCGGTGAGCCTGAGCGGGGACGACACCGACGAGTTGCGCGGCTACTGGCAGAAACTGTCTGACGGCGGCACCGTGTCCGTCCCGCTGGAAAAGCAGATGTGGGGCGACGAGTTCGGCGCGTGCGTGGACCAGTACGGCATCTCCTGGATGGTCAACGTCGCCGCACCGTCTGCCTGATCCGGCCTGGCTGGGTCGCGGGCGCTCATCCGCCGGTAACTGACCGCAGCGCTGTGGACGCGTTCGCATCAGCTGCGGGTGCGCCGATCATCGACCGTGCCGCCGTCGTTGCGCGGCTACGCGCGGACTTCGGCGTATCGGTGCATTCGATTTCTCAGGTTTCCGGTGGGCAGGACTCCGAGGCTGTCGTCATGCGTGCGGTCACCGTCGACGGCGCGGAATTTGCGGTGAAGGTCAGCCGCAGCCTGGGCGTTGGTGGCCTGCTGGCTTCGGCTTTCCTGGCCCGCCGGGTCTCGTCCGGCATCGCGGGGCCATTGCTAGCTCGCTCCGGGCAGCCGTTCAGCGTCGTCGACGGTCGCAGGTTGTCGGTGTCCCCGTGGGTCTCGGGACGGGGAGCGTACGAGACGGGAATGGATGCTCCCCAGTGGCGGTCCTTCGGCTCGGTGCTGGCCGAGGTACACGACGTGCAGCTGCCGCGCGCGGCCGCCGACCAACTCCCGACCGAGGACTACCGCACTCCTGCCGCAGCCAGCACGCGTGTCCTCGACGAGCGGATCCGCGCGGAAGTACGCCGCCATCCGGCCGGCTCGGATGCCTCGCCGACTGGCGCTCTGATCCGCGAATGGCACGCCGCAACTGGTTCGGTGGGGGCAATTCTCACGCACATAGACGACCTGGGCGACGAGCTACGAGCCTGCACAAGACCTTCTGTGATCTGCCATGGCGATGCGCACATCGGGAATGTTCAGCTCAGCGACGACGGCGGCATCTGGTTGCTCGACTGGGACGAGGTCGTCTGTGCACCCCGGGAACGGGATCTGATGTTCGTGCTCGGCGGCGTGCTTGCCCATGCACCCGTCAGTACGCGACAGCAGGGATGGTTCTTCGAGGGCTACGGCCCCGCCGATATAGATCCAGTGCAGTTGGCCTACTACCGGTGCTCATGGGCGCTGCAGGACATCGCTGACTACGCGGGCCGGGTCCTCGACCGGCCGGCAATGTCCGCGGGCGCAGGCAGCCAGGCACTCGAGCTGTTCTGCGACCTGCTGTCCCCGACCGGCATCGTCAGGCTTGCCGTCGACTCCCTACAAGAGATCGGCCGAGACGTCAGCGTTGCTGGTTCGCGATGCGGTGGACGGCCGTGATCGCCACGAAGAGGATCCCCGAAATCGTGATCGCGATAAGGACTACCGCCCACTCCGGGACGGTGTCGAAGGGCAGGATCGCCTGCCGGAGATAGTTGGCGCCCAGGGCGCCGCCGGCGAAGCGGTTCGCTCACTAACTCGCTTGCCGGCACCGGCTTGCCAGATTCGAGTCGGAGACTTTGGCGATCGTTGGCATCGGCTTGACACCGGATGGCGCGATCGCCGGGTCCTCAGACAGGGAGCAGGCCGCGGCGTTCCAGGAGCGGCTCGATCCGCGGCGGTCTGCCGCGAAAAGCGGCAAACGCCTCCATCGGGTCCACGCTCCCGCCGCGGGAGAGCAGCGCGGCCCGGAAGGCGTCGCCGTTCCTACGGTGCAGGCCCTCGTTCTCGTGGAACCACTCCACGGTGTCGGCGTCGAGGACCTCCGACCAGATGTAGGAGTAATAGCCCGCGCTGTACCCGCTCGCGAAGATGTGCGAGAAGTACGCGCTGCGATATCGAGGAGGAACCGAATCGAGCTGCAGCCCATGACGAGCCAGCGCCGCGGCTTCGAATGCTTCGACGTCCTCCGGCGCGATCGCGGCGTCTGATGCCGAGCGACGGTGCCACTCCTGATCCAGCAGAGCGGCCGCGAGGTACTCGGTAGTGGCGAATCCCTGACCGTAGGAACGTGAAGCCAGCAGCCGGTCGGCCGTCTCCTGCGGAAGCGGCTCGCCGGTCAGGTGGTGCACGGCGTAGTTGGCCAGGACACTGGGCCACCAGGCCCACATCTCGTTCACCTGCGAGGGGTACTCCACGAAGTCGCGCGGCACGCTCGTACCGGAGAAGCGGGGATAACCGACGTCGGAGAACAGTCCGTGCAGTGCGTGCCCGAACTCGTGGAAGGCGGTCCGTACCTCGTCGGCGGTCAACAGGGTCGGCTGGCCCTCCGGTGGTCGCGGGATGTTCAGGTTGTTGACGACCACCGCCGCGGTCCCGAGCAGATGGCTCTGGTCGACGAAGGTGTTCATCCACGCCCCGCCGCGCTTGGACTCGCGCGCGTAGAAGTCCGCGAGGAACAACCCCAGCGCGGCTCCGCCGTCGTCGGTGACCTCGAAGATGCGTACGTCGGAATGGTAGGTCGGCAGGTCATTCCGCTCGGTGAAGGCCAATCCGTACAACGCCCCGGCTGCCGAGAAGATCCCGTCCATCAGGACCCGTTCCAACTCGAGGTAGGGACGCACCGTTGCGGCGTCGATGTCGAACCGGGAGCGCTTGATCTGGTCGGCGTAGAAGGCCCAGTCCCACGGCTGCAGCGTTCCGAGACTGCCGGCTGCCTCGAAGGCTGCCTGCAACTCGGCCTCCTCCGTACGGGCGTTGGCCACTGAAGGTCCGATCAATCCGTCGAGCATGGCCGACACGGCGTCGAGAGTGCTCGCGGTCTGGTCCTCGACGATGTAGGAGGCATGGTTGGGGTAGCCGAGCAGCGCAGCCCGCTCGGCTCGCAGCTGCACCATCCGGGTCAGACTGATGCCGGTGTCGTGCGGACCGCCCAGCAACCCCCGGGACGTGGCAGCTCGGAAGATCCGTTCTCGCAGCGCCCGATTCTTCAGCGAGACCAGGACCGGCTGCGCAGTCGGCAGGATGAGTGGCAGCAGGTAACCCGAGCCGTGTCCGCGGCTGCGAGCCGCCTCCTGCGCCGACGCGATCGAGTCCGCACTCAGGCCGGCCAGCTGGGCCTCGTCCTCGACGTGGATGGCGAGGGAGTTCGTCTCGGCCAGCAGCCGGGCCGAGAACTCGGTGGACAAGCTGGACAGCTCCTCGTTCAGCTGGCGCAACCGGCTCTGATCGGAGGCCGACAGGGACGCCCCGGCGCGGAGGAAGTCGCTGCGGTATCGCTCCAGAAGGCGAAGCTGTTCAGCGCTGAGATCCAACTCAGCGCGACTGGCGTACAGATCCTCTATCCGTCGGAAGAGACCGGCGTGCAAGTGGATCGCGTCGGAGTGCGCCGCGAGTTGTGGCGCGACGGTTGCCTCGATCGCGCGCAGTCCGTTCGTGGAATCCGACCCGATCAGGTTGAAGAAGACACTGCGGACTCGGTCCAACAATCGGCCGGAACGCTCCAGGGCGACGACCGTGTTGTCCAGCGTCGGCGGCTGCGCAGAGGAGGCAATTGCCTCGACCTCGGCCAACTGCTCGGCCATTCCGGCAGCGAAGGCGGGAAGGTAGTGCTCCTCGCGGATCAGGTCGAAGGGCGGCAGCGCGTAGGGAAGCGAACTCGGGCGGGCGAAGGGATTCTCGTCGGGCAACACCCGGCCCACCCTCACACCTTCTGGTGGTTTTGGCGAAAACCGCCAGGGAATGGGGCTCATTCACCGACCGAGCGGCACTCACGGGCCCGCAGCGCCGCAACGTAGTCATCCGGGGCGGCGGCGGCCTGCGCCGCGTCGGCGATCAGCCCGATGGTGCGAGCCGAGGGAAGCCCGCCCTCGAAGGCATCCAGAACGTAGGTCCAGGCCAGTACGTCGCCGGTCAGCCCGTGTACCCGAACCCGCATCCGCATGTACAGGTCGTTGTCGGCGCCCTCCCAGGCATCGAGCAGGCGTTGATCCTCGGCGGAAACGTCGTAGAGCGCGACGAAAACGACTTCATCATCGACCGGGACGATCGTCGGCAGGGCACCCTCCCAGCCGAGTTCCTCGCCGCCGAAGGTCAACCGCCAGCCACGGATCCAGCCAGTGCCTGCCTCCGGGGAGTGGGGGCAGCGACGGAGCATCTGCGCCGGATCCATGTTCGACCCGTACGCGGCGTAGAGCGACACCGGCGCAGCGTAGCCACCCGAGGGCTGCCAGGGCGCGCAGCTCGGTCGTCCGGGCGTCGAGCGGGTGGCGGGTAGGCGAGAATGTGCCCGTGACCAGCATCGTGATCATCGGGGGAGGACCGGCCGGCTACGAAGCGGCCCTGGTCGCAGCCCAACTCGGGGCTGAGGTCACCGTGGTCGAACGGGATGGCATGGGCGGGGCCTGCGTGCTGGCCGACTGTGTCCCGTCGAAGACCTTCATCGCCTCCAGCGGTTCCCTGACCGGCGTGCGGGACAGCGGAAGTCTCGGCGTACGCGCGGGGGATCTGGCGCAGGCCAGCCTGGACCCCGGGACCGTGCATGGCCGGGTGAACGCCCTTGCCGCCGCGCAGTCGGCTGACATCCGGACCAGGCTGGCGCGTGAAGGCGTCACGTTGATCGCCGGGTCGGCCCGGTTGGCCGATGCCGCTCCTGGTCTGGCGCGCCATGTGGTCCACGTCGAGTCCCCGGACGGGGAAGGCCGCAACTCCGGCAGTTTTGACAGCGACGTCGATTGCGACATCGTCCTGTTGGCCACCGGCGCAGATCCACGCGTCCTGCCCGGTGCAGAGCCAGACGGTGAGCGGATCCTGTCCTGGCGCCAGGTGTACGAACTCAAGGAGTTTCCCGAGCACCTCGTCGTCGTGGGCTCGGGGGTCACCGGCGCGGAATTCGCCAGCGGCTACCTCGAGGCCGGAGTCCCGGTGACCCTGGTGTCCTCCCGTGACCGGGTGCTTCCTGGCGAGGACGCTGACGCGGCCGAGGTGCTCGAGCAGGTCTTCATGAAGCGTGGCGGCCAGATCGTCAAGCAGGCCAGAGCATCCGGGGTACGGCGGGACAGCGGCGACGACTCCGGCGGCAGCGGCGACGGTGTGATCGTGTCCTTGGAGGACGGTCGTGAGGTACGCGGTTCGCATGCCCTGATGACCGTCGGCTCGGTCCCCAACTCCGCCGGGCTGGGTCTGGAGTCGGCGGGTGTCGCGGTGACCTCCAGCGGACACATCACTGTCGACAAGGTGTCCCGTACCAACATTGCCGGCGTCTACGCGGCGGGTGACGTGACCGGCGTCTGGCCGCTGGCCTCGGTCGCGGCGATGCAGGGCCGCGTGGCGATGTGGCATGCCCTGGGTGAGGCGGTGTCCCCGATCAAGCTCAAGACGGTGGCGGCCAACGTCTTCACCCACCCGGAGATCGCCACGGTCGGGCATTCGGAGAAGGTGATCGTTGACCGGGGCGTGGTCGCGGACACCATCATGTTGCCGTTGGCCACCAACGCGCGCGCGAAGATGGTGGACCTTCGGGACGGATTCGTGAAGCTGTTCTGCCGCCGCCCGACCGGCGTCGTGATCGGCGGGGTGGTCGTCGCGCCGGGTGCCTCAGAACTCATCCTTCCGATCGCGCTCGCGGTCCAAAACGGCCTCACTGCAGCCGATCTCGCACACACGTTCTCGATCTACCCCTCGCTGTCCGGCACGATCACCGAAGCCGGTCGTCGGCTGATGGCCGCCGACGACCTGGCTTAACCGGCACCGCATGAGCGGGCACGCCGAAGGGTCACTGGACTTGGCGTACCTGCGCGCCCACCCCCAGGTGGTCCCGATGATGGTGCGACACCAGCGGATCCGCGCCACCCCCCTGCCGAGCGGGGACAGCTGCGTTGCCGAACTCTTCACCCTCGACGGCGGGGAGATGATCTTCGCCAAGTCGCGCGAGGGCGCGCCGACCGGGTTCTTCGCCGCTGAAGCGGCCGGCCTGGCCTGGATCGCCGAAGCGGGCGTGATCCCGACACCGGAGGTCATTGCTCTGAGCGACGAGCTCCTGCTGCTGGAATGGGTGCCCCAGGGCGAGCCGACGAAGCGGGCCGCCGAACGGTTCGGGGCCGACCTCGCCGCGCTGCACCTGGAAGGTGCTGACGGGTTCGGCGCGCCATGGCCGGGATTTATCGGGCGCCTGAGCATGGACAACGCCAGCGTCGCCTCAGCGCAGTGGCCGGAGTTCTTCGCCGTACGGCGGATCGAACCGTACTTGCGCGCGGCCCGCGACGCCGATCACGTGTCGGCCGAGGATGCGGCTGCCGTGTCGGCCGTGATGTCCCGGCTGGAATCAGTCGGTGTGCCCGCAGAGCCGCCGGCCCGCCTGCATGGCGATCTGTGGAGCGGGAACGTGCACTGGGCTGCCGACGGCCGGGTCTTCGTGATCGATCCCGCAGCCCACGGCGGGCATCGCGAGAGCGACCTAGCCATGCTGGCACTGTTCGGGGCGCCGCATCTCGACCGGATCCTGGCCGCCTACGCAGAGGCCGCCCCGCTGGGTTCGGGCTGGCGGGAGCGGACAGCGCTGCACCAGCTGTTTCCGGTACTCGTCCACGCCGTCATGTTCGGCGGCTCGTACGGCGGCCAAGCCGGCGCGCTGGCCCGCCGCTACCTCTGAGCAAGGTGGAAGCCCAGGGGCGACCGCTCAGTCCGACGGATCGCTCTCGGCGCAAGGCGCGGCGTCCGAGATCGTGCAGATGGTCGCGCCGCTGCCCACGACCTCGCCGACCGATGCCCCGAGGCCGCTGACTGTGCCGGCCTTGTGCGCGTTGATGGGCTGTTCCATCTTCATCGCCTCGAGGACGACCACGAGGTCGCCGGCTTCGACGGTGGCCCCGTCCTCGACCGCGATCTTGACGATCGTGCCCTGCATCGGGCTGGTCAGCGCATCCCCGCCGGCCGCACTGCCGGAGCCCGAGCCACCGCGACGTCGGGGCTTGGCCGCCACTCCACCGGACATGGGAGACCCGCCGCCCAGGGACAGGCCGCCGGGTAGGGAGACCTCGAGTCGGCGCCCTCCGACCTCGACCACGACGGTCTGCCGCTGCGCCGGCGCTTCGGGATCCTCGGTCGGCTCGGCGTACGGCGGGATCTGGTTGTCGAACTCGGTCTCGATCCATCGGGTGTGCACCGTGAACGGTTCTGAGGTGAATGCGGGATCGGACACGATCGCGCGGTGAAAGGGCACCACGGTCGGCATCCCGCCGACCTCCAGTTCGTTCAGTGCTCGGCGGGAACGTTCCAGGGCCTGCTCCCGGGTTGCCCCGGTGACGATCAGCTTGGCCAACATCGAGTCGAAGCCGCCACCGATCACGTCGCCCTCGACGACGCCGGAATCCAGCCGTACGCCCGGGCCGCTCGGCGGTCGCCAGCGGGTGACCGTCCCGGGCGTGGGAAGGAAGTTGCGTCCCGCGTCCTCGCCGTTGATCCGGAACTCGAAACTGTGCCCGCGCGGTTCGGGGTCGGTGTCGTAGCCCAGCGGCTCCCCGTCGGCGATCCGGAACTGCTCGCGGACGAGGTCCAGGCCGGTGGTCTCCTCGCTGACCGGGTGTTCGACCTGCAGCCGAGTGTTGACCTCGAGGAAGGAGATCGTGCCGTCGGCGGCGACGAGGTACTCGACCGTTCCGGCACCGACGTAGCCGGCCTCCGCGCAGATCGCCTTGGCCGATTCGTGGATCGTGGCGCGTTGCTCGTCGGTGAGGAACGGCGCCGGAGCCTCCTCCACGAGCTTCTGGTGGCGGCGCTGCAGGGAGCAGTCGCGGGTGCCGACCACGACGACCGTGCCGTGCGAGTCGGCCAGGATCTGGGCTTCTACGTGCCGCGGTTTGTCGAGGTAGCGCTCGACGAAGCACTCGCCCCGCCCGAAGGCCGCTTCGGCCTCGCGTACTGCCGAGGCGTACAGCTCGTTGATCTCCCCGGCCTCGCGGGCGACCTTGAGGCCACGGCCGCCGCCCCCGAAGGCCGCCTTGATCGCGACCGGAAGCCCGTGTTCCTCGGCAAAGGCGTGCACCTCTTCCGG
>JACCQS010000082.1 GCA_013814015.1 Geodermatophilaceae bacterium
GTGAACGACAGCAGGACGGCGGTGAAGGCAACAGCGCCGAGCAGGAGCCACCACGACAGTCGTCCGGTAAGCGCTGAGGCCGGCACGGTCACGGCGAAGCCGAGTGGGACCAGGAACGTGAAGCCGATCCGCAGCCAGCCCGGGTAGATGGTCACCGGCCAGCGCCCGGCCTGGTACATGCCGTCGAAGAGTTCGATGATCGTGTCCACCCGCACGAACACGAACGCGCCGGTGGTCAGGATCAGCCAGAAGCAGTAGATGTCCAGCCCGCCGAGTAGCAGGGCCAGGGTGAAAGCCAGCACCGCCAGGGCGGTGGCTACTGCGACGACCGACTGCACCAGGCTGAGGAAGAAGTTCACCCGGTACTGCAATTCGTTGAGCGCGCCGATCTTCAGGAACGTGCCGCTCAGGCGGGTCCGTCTGAATCGGTTCGGTGGTAGCTGGTTCGGTGTGGTCGCGGACATCAGTTGCCCACCGCCGAGTACCGGCGTACTCCGACCCGCCAGACGAGTGCCACCAGGAGTGCGCCGACGCCGATCCATACCGCCTGCAGCCCGAGCCCGAGAAACAGCTCGGCTGTGGACAGGTCACCAGCGAGCACCTCGATCGGGTAGCCGAAGGTGTACTTGAACGGCAACACGTCGGCCACGGTCGCCGCCCAGCCTGGAAGCAGGGCCAACGGCAACAGGCGGCCGGACAGCAGCAGCTCGGCGGTGAAGTACAGCTCGTAGAGCGCACTGACCCGAGTCGTCCAGAACGTCACCATGCCCAGTGCCCAGAGAAACAGCGACCGGATCAGGTACGCGCCCCAGATGGCGATCAGGAACACCCCGGCCTCCAGCGCGTTCACGTCGAAGGTCGGCCGGAAGATCAGCACCAGCACGGCCGCGATCGGGAGCCACAGCACGATCACCACGAACTTCCACCCGGCGAAGAAGGCCAGGTCGTAGTGGATCGGGTGCACCGGACGGACCAGCATCCCGGACAGCAGGCCGTTGCGGATCCGATCCTCCCAGCCGTACGGCGTGAAGACGATGTTCATGTTCCGGACCAGCGTCCAGACGATGTAGTAGGCCGCGAACTGTCCGGCCGTGATCCCCTCGACCGCGCCGCCCTGCGACCCTGCGACGGTTTGCCAGACCACCAGGTAGATCACCGGCTCGGCGATCATGCCGAGCAGGTAGGCGTAGTTCGCGGTCCGGTACTGGAACTGGGTCTGTACGGCGGTGCGCATGACCACGCTGTACAGGCCGGGCAGCCCGTTGAGCGACTTGGTCACCGCGGGACCGGCTCGGCGCTGGTCGCCGCACTGCGCGGTACCGCAGCGAAGACCTGCTCGATGACGTCCTCGATGGGTGGGTCCTCGATCGTCAGGTCACTGACCTGGAAGGCGGCCAGCAGCCGCGCGGCCACCGACGACGTGTCGGCCTTGGCGACCTTGAGGCTGATCCGGCCGTCGACCGAGCTGAGCACCTCGCCATAACCGGAGAGGTCCGGCGCGGTCTCGCCGAGCACGACATTGACGGTCTGGTGCGGGGAGTAGCGGGTGGACAGCTCGCGCAGGCCGCCGTCGTACAGGATCGAGCCGGAGTCGATGATGATCACCCGCTTGCACAACGCCTGCACGTCGGCCATGTAGTGGCTGGTCAGCAACACCGTGGCGCCGTAGCGCCGGTTGTACTCGGCGAGGAAACTGCGGATCCGCTTCTGCATGGTCACGTCGAGTCCGATGGTCGGCTCGTCCAGGTAGAGAATCTGCGGCCGGTGCAACAGGGAGGCCGCGATCTCGGCCTTCATCCGCTCGCCCAGGGACAGGGTGCGTACCGGTTTGCGTACCAGGTCGCCGATCTCCAGCAGTTCGACGATCTCGTCCCGGGTACGGCGGAAATCCGCTTCTGGGATCCGATAGATCGCCCGATTCATCTCGAAGGAGTCCAGAGCCGGGATGTCCCACTGCAACTGGTTGCGGTTACCCATCACCAGGGTCATCCGGCGCAGATAGTCGCGCTCGCGACGGGACGGGACATGACCGAGCACGCTGATCTCACCGGAGGTCGGGAAGAGCAGCCCGGACAGCATCTTGAGGGTCGTCGTCTTGCCGGCCCCGTTGGGTCCGAGGAAGCCGACGATCTGGCCGGCGGGGATGTCGAAACTGACCCCCGCCACCGCATCGACATCTCGATACGTTCGGCGGACGAGACTGCGGACCGAGGCCCGTAGCCCGGCCTCGCGCTCGGGCACCCGGAAGGTCTTGCGGAGTTCGCTGACCCGAATGTCGACGGGTGTGGGCTCAGGCACTCCTGCACCCTAGATCGTCGCCGGTGATCAGAACGCTGGATATCCCAGGTGATACACCTGTTGGTGTATCGTGAGTGTATGGGCAGGACGAATGTCGTCGTGGACGAGGTACTGATCGAACGCGTCAAGCGGATCTACGGTGCCCGTACGACCCGAGAGGCGATCGACATAGCCTTGCGCCGGCTGGTCGGCGACATCAGCGATGATCCGTACGCCGGACTGCTCGCACTCGAGGGGATCGGCTGGGAAGGCGACCTCGACGAGATGCGCGGCAAGGGCGAGCGACAGCGGTGGTGGCTTCGGGAGTGATCGTCGTCGACAGCTCGGTGTGGATCGAATTCTTCCGAGCCACCGGCAGCTCGGCACACCTGACCCTCCGGTCGCTGCTCAACGAACCGGCGCCATTGGCAACCACCGAGATCGTGGTCATGGAGGCATTGGCCGGTGTCCGCTCCGAGCGCGAACGTCGCGCCGTTCGGGAGCACTTGTTCGCCTTGCCCATGCTGGCGTTGCGCGGGGTCCTGGATTATGAGCGCGCCGCCGAGCTGTACTGCAGACTGCGCAGTCGCGGCGTCACTCCCCGCCAACTCACCGACCTGCTCATCGTCGTCTGCGCGTTGGAGGCAGGTGCCTCGCTCCTGCACTCCGACCGGGACTTCGACCGGGTCGCAGAGGAAACCGGACTTCCGATCCACCCGCACCTGACCTGAGCTCAGGCGTCCCACCAGACGGTGTGCGCGGTGGTGGACGGCGACGGCGCACATTCCCGCATGGCCGCAGCGATCTCCGGTTCGCGCTCGACGGGCAGACAGAGCCGGCGTCGATTGAAGGAGAGGACCACCTCGGGCTCGGCGCTGGCCCAGACCGCAACCCGGTGGAACGTCTCGACCCGGGCGTCGAGGCCGAGTTCGTTCGTGACGTCCAGGAATTCCGCCAAGCTGGGGCCGTCGGGTCGGTCCTGTTGGTGGAAGTGACGCCACAGCGCGGCCATTCCGGTCCAGGGGTGGGAATCAGTCAATTCGATGACGACCCGATCCCGGGCGTGGGCGGTCATCGTCTGCAGGAAGTCGCCGATGTCGGGAACGTTGTAGACGACATTGGCCGCGACCGCGACGTCAGCGATCGGAACGTCCGCAGCGACCTCGGCCCAGGGGCCGAGCCAGGTCCGGACCGGGGTGTCGGCGGCTTCTGCGGCCGCGGCGAATGCCTGCAGCATCTGCTCGGAGGAGTCCACGCCGAGCAGCGAGCCGGCACGTGCCGCAACCGGAATGGTCGCCGCGCCACCACCGCAACCGATGTCGAGCAGGCTCCCGCCATCGGGCAGGGCTGCGGCGATGGCGCGGTGCGTCGATTCCGCCCCTCTGCTGGCGCCGAACAGCCCGGCCGGGAAGCCGTACGGAGATTCCGGAGCGGCGGCGAGGATCTCGGGATCGATCGCCCACGCGGCGAGCTGCTCGGCCCACGCGTCCTGTGCCTTGCCCATCGTCGGTCTCCTCTGCTGGCCGAGAAGCCATCCGACAAAATGCCCTGGTGACTGATGCCCTAGTGACTCCGACCACTTCGACGACCGGCACCCTCATTCTGCTCCGACACGGCGAGAGCCATTGGAACAGGGCCAACCTGTTCACCGGCTGGGTCGATGTCGGGCTGACCGACAAGGGAATGGCCGAGGCGACCCGCGGCGGGGAACTCATGCGCGAGCAGGACCTGTTGCCCGATGTGGTGCACACCTCGGTGCAGCGGCGGGCCATTCGCACCGCCGAGCTGGCCATGGATGCCGCCGATCGGTTGTGGTTACCGGTGCTCCGCTCATGGCGGCTCAACGAACGCCACTACGGGGCACTGCAGGGCAAGGACAAGGCCGCAACCCTCGCCGAGTACGGCGAGGAGCAGTTCATGCTGTGGCGCCGGTCCTACGACACGCCGCCGCCGCCGCTGGACATCGACGATGAGAACTCCCAGTTCCGCGACCCGCGCTATGCCGCGCTACCCCCGGAACTGCGACCGCGGACCGAGTGCCTGGCTGACGTGGTCGTTCGGATGCTCCCGTACTGGTATGACGCGATCGTCCCGGACCTACGGGCCGGACGTACGGTTCTTGTTGCCGCGCACGGCAACAGCTTGCGCGCGTTGATCAAACATCTCGACGGCATGAGCGAGGAGGCGGTCGTCGGCCTGAACGTCCCGACCGGCATCCCATTGCGGTATGACCTCGACGGGAACCTACGACCGCGTACGGCCGGAGGTGCCTATCTCGACCCGGATGCGGCGGCGGCCGCGATCGAGGCGGTCAAGAACCAGGGCCGGAAGTAGTCCGGACCGCTCAGCCGACCTTGGCGCCGACCTCTTCGGGCCACACGCCGGTCACGAGGTAGATCACCCGGCGGGCGACGAGAACGGCGTGATCGGCGAAGCGTTCGTAGTAACGCCCGAGCAGGGTGACGTCGATCGCCGGCTCGATGCCGTGCGTCCAACTGTCGGCAAGCAGGATCGAGAACAGCTCGCGGTGCAGAGCGTCCATCAGGTCGTCCTCGGCCTCGAGCTCCCGGGCCAGCGGCACATCGCGGCCCTCGATGACCTCTCCGACCTTGACGGCGAGCCGGGCGGCCAACAGACCCATCTGCTCCAGGGACGGACGTACCTCTGCGGGTACGGCTGCCGAGGGGTAGCGCATCCTGGCGACCTTGGCGATGTGCACGGCGAGGTCGCCCATCCGTTCGAGGTCGGCGGCGGTGGCCAGAGCGGTGGTGATCGTGCGCAGGTCACCGGCCACCGGCTGCTGGCGGGCAAGCAGCATGAAGCAGCGTTCCTCGACGCCGGTTCGGAGGTCGTCGACCCGATGATCGCCGGCGATCGCGGCCTCGGCAGTGTCGAGTTCGGTCTCCAGCAGCGCGGTCGAGGCGGTGACCATGGCCGTCGCCACATACTGGGTGAGTTGCACCAACGTGGCGCCGATCTGATCCAACTCGTCGTGGTAACTCTCGCGCATTACATGCCTCTCCGTCTTACCCAGCCAGCCTACGTCTCGTCTCTCCTGAGGCTAGGCCGGGCGGGCACATCGGGGCGGGTAGGGCATGAACGCACCGCGACGTACGGGTGAACAATTCACCGTTGTGCGCTGCGCTCGGCTCCGATGCGAGCTTCGCGGACAAGTTGGCGCCCTACCATCGGCCACGTGGAGGTCGCGCTGGGCGTACTTGCGGGTCTGGTCGTCGGGCTTGCCATCGGCCTACTGATCGCGCGCTCCCGGTCGCGTCAGGATCCGCCGTCGGGCGGTCCGCCGATGGAAGCCCCGCTGGAACCCATTGGCATCCGCCGGTTGGTCGACGTGATGGACCCCGCCGCCATCGTGGTCGACGCCGACGACCTGGTTCTGTTGGCGAACGCCTCGGCCCGCGGGCTGGGCATGGTTCGGGCAGACCGGATCAGCATGCCTGCCCTGGTCGCTGCGGTCAGCAGCGCCCGCGCGGCCGGCAGTCGGCGTACCGAGGTGGCCCTCCCCGAACACGTCGTCGGCGCCGGGCCGCGCCGGGTCGGCGTGCACGCCACCCGGCTCGACCCAAGCGGAACCGTCGCCCTCCTGCTCCAGGACGTCACCGAGGTACGACGGGTCGAGGAGGTGCGACGCGACTTCGTGGCCAACGTCGGTCACGAGCTGAAGACTCCGGTGGGTGCGCTGACCCTGCTCGCCGAAGCCGTGCAGGAGGCTGCCGACGATCCCGAGGCGATCCGCCGGTTCTCGGCCCGGATGCGGCACGAGGCCGAGCGGTTGGCCCGGCTGGTCCGCGAGCTGATCGATCTGTCCCGATTGCAGGGCGGTGACCCCCTGCCGGCACTGGAGCCCGTGCCGCTCGACGTGATCGTGGCCGAGGCGATCGACCGGACCCGACTCGCGGCCGGTGCCAAGGGGATCCAGCTCACCGCGGCCGGCCAGTCAGATCTGATCGTGCGCGGCGTAGAGCCTCAACTGATCACCGCTCTGACCAACCTCCTGGCCAACGCGGTCGCCTACAGCGCCAACGAAACGAACGTGTCGGTGGGCACCCGCGCTCGATCCGGGTTCGCCGAGATCGCGATCACCGACGATGGGGTGGGGATTCCTGACGGCGACCGGCAGCGGGTCTTCGAACGTTTCTATCGCGTCGACCAGTCCCGAGCCACCGCCACAGGGGGGACCGGCCTGGGCCTGGCCATCGTCAAACACATCGTCACTAATCACGGAGGCTCGGTGGAGGTGTGGAGTGAACCCGGAGTCGGGTCCACATTCACCGTACGCATTCCGCTTGCGCCGCAGCCGGATTCGGTAGATCTCATTGCTGAGAGGGAGCTGATGTCATGACTCGGGTGCTCGTCGTCGAGGACGAGGAGTCCTTCTCCGATGCGCTGTCCTACATGCTGCGCAAGGAGGGCTATGAGGTGGACATCGCCGAGACCGGCCCGGCTGCCCTCGATACCTACGACCGGCACGGCGCGGACATCGTCCTGCTCGATCTGATGCTGCCCGGCCTGTCCGGCACCGAGGTCTGCAAGGCACTTCGGGCCAGGGGTGCGGTACCCATTATCATGCTGACCGCCAAGGACGCGGAGATCGACAAGGTGGTCGGCTTGGAACTCGGTGCCGATGACTACGTGACCAAGCCGTACTCCGCCCGAGAACTCCTCGCCCGGATCAAGGCCGTGCTGCGCCGCGGGCAGGACGTCGACCTGGTCGACGAGGCCGCCCTGGAAGCCGGGCCGGTACGGATGGACGTCGAGCGGCACACCGTGTCGGTGAACGGGGACTCGGTGTCCTTGCCGCTCAAGGAGTTCGATCTGCTGGAGATCCTGCTTCGCAATTCCGGTCGGGTACTCACCCGCGGCCAACTCATCGATCGGGTCTGGGGTTCGGACTACGTGGGGGACACCAAGACCCTTGACGTACATGTCAAGCGGTTGCGCGCCAAGGTCGAGCCGGACCCGGGTCGACCGCGTCACCTGATGACCGTACGAGGACTCGGCTACAAGTTCGAGGCGTGATCCCCCGCTCCGCCGGCCAAGGAATCCCAGTACCGAACCCAGACCCGCTCATGCGCGATGCCGGCATCCAGGGTCAGCCACGGTCCGCGAGGCTCACTGCCGTCATCGGTTGACTTGCGCTGCTCGTAGGCGGCCAGTTGGCGACGATGCGCGGCGGCCTGCACCGGGGCGAGGGTCTTGGGGTCGGCGCCGAAATAGAGTCTGAGCAGGCCTGGGTCACGCAGTTCGGCCAGCTCGGTTTCGGACTCTGTTCGCCACTGCGCCAACCGCTTTTTGCCCGTACGGGTGAGCCGATAGACGATCCTCCCGCGGCCACCTGTTGTGACCTGCGTTGTCGGATCAAGCAGGCCGTCGGTGGACAGCTGTTCGGCGGTGCGGTAGAGCTGCGAGTGGGCCGTCGTCCAGAAGTTTCCCAGTACCTGCGCCGCGAGCCGTTTCAGGTCATAGGCCGAGGCCGGGCCGTACCGCTCGAGGAGTCCCAACACGATGTAGGACGTCGGGGTCACGACCTGCACCTCGAAACGGTGTCCGGCCAGGGGAAGTCTCGCAATTTAGTCCCATCAGGACTATCATAAGGAGCATGCTGCATACGGTCATTCTGGCCATGCACGTTGCCGCAGGGGTTCTGGGCGTCCTCTTCGGTCCGTTGGCCATTGCCTGGCTCGCTCGTGGACTAACTGGTTGGCTCGCGTCTGCCTATCACCTGTCGGTGGGACTGGTCTGTCTCTCGGCCATCGGCCTGGCGGCGCTCGATCCGGCTCGGCTCTGGTGGTTCGTCCTGATCGCGGCCGGCTCGTACGCATTCGCCGCGCGCGGGATGGCCGCCATCCGTTCGGGGCGACCCGGGTGGTCGGCACGCGCGGTACGCGGATTCGGCGGCGCCTATATCGCGCTGTGGACGGCGATCGCTGTGGTCAGCCTGCCCGGTCAGCCGCTCGCATGGGCGGTGCCCACAGTGGTCGGCACTGTCGTGCTCGAGCGTTTCGCGGGCAGCATGGGCCGTCGAGAGAGCGCGGCGGTCGACAGGGCCACCGCCGCCTGAACTCAGGCCGCGTGTGCCTCGACGAGATCGAGGTGCTTGCGGCCGGTCCGGATGACGTGGTTCTTGCCGCAGAAGCAAGCAAGCACCACCGCGATGTCGTTGGGGCGGTTGATCAGTCGAACGATCCGAGTGTCGGAGATCAGCTCGTCCCGGTCTGCCGTGGGGCAGTGGATGAAGAACATAGGCACAGCTTGCGCCTGGCCAGCCAACGGGGAAAGTGGCAGAAAAGCCTCCGTTCGTCGGAAATCTGCCATAGTGTGTGGTCATGAACACGCGTCCGGTCGTCAGCGGTCTGATGGGGCCGGGCAACGGCGGCTTCGGGATCGGCGTGTTGGCCGAGGTCTACGGGTACGACCGGCGCGAGATCGGGATCCCGGCCTTCGATTTCGCCCTGGTCGCCGAGCGCCCCGGACCGACCCGACTCGACACCGGGATCCTGATCACCATCGAGCACGGGCTGGACCGACTGGCCGCCTCCGATGTGATCCAGATCCCGTCGTGGGGCTGCGGCCCGGGCCCGGTCGACTCGGTGGCCGCGCCGAGCCCGGCTGTGATCGAAGCGCTGCTCACCGCCTACGACCGCGGAGCGATCATCGCGACGCACTGCAGCGGTGCCTTCGTGCTCGGCCACGCCGGCCTGCTCGACGGGCGCCGCGCCACGACGCACTGGGGTTTTGCCGATCTGCTGGCCGAGACCTTCCCGAAGGTGGTCGTGGACTCCGACGTGCTCTACGTCGACGAGGGCCAGATCGTCACCGGTGCGGGGACGGCGTCCGGCATCGACCTGTGCCTCTACCTGATCCGACGCGACTACGGCGCGAAAGCGGCAAATGCCCTGGCGCGCAACATGGTTGTGCCGCCACACCGGGACGGTGGGCAAGCTCAGTTCATTGCCAGCCCGGTCGCCACGTGCGCCGGCAACGATCCGCTGCGCGGGTTGCTGCAGTGGATGCGGGCACACCTCGACGAGGAACTCTCCGTGCCAGCACTCGCCCGTCGAGTGCTGATGTCGCCACGCAGTTTCGCCCGCCACTTTCGGGCTGCGACAGGTACGACGCCGCATGCCTGGATACTCGCGCAGCGGCTGGCCGCGGCCGAGCACCTGCTGGAATCGGGGGTCGACAGCGTGGAGCACATCGCTCGTACGGTCGGGTTCGGGACTGCGGCGGGGATGCGCGAGCAGTTCGTACGTCGCCGGGGCGTCTCCCCGCAGGCCTATCGACGTACCTTCGCCAGCCGTCCGCGGCCGGAGGGCGCCCGGATTCTGGTCGGAACCGCCGCTGACGTACGGCCAGAACCCGCAACGCTGGCCGGGTAGGCCGTACAGGCGATGGCCTCGAGCGTCGCCACCCTCTGACTCCAGCAAACCGGCGCTAAGACGAAGCCGGGTGTGGGGCGACCATCCCACCGGCCAGGCGGGCACGGGCGAGCCGGACGAGTTCGGCATACGCGGGCGCACCGATCAGCGCGCTGAGTTCGGGGCCGTACCCCTCGTACAGCGGCTCCAGGCCGACGTGGGCAAGAGTCGAACTCGTACACCACCAGTGCAGTTCGTGCCCGCCATCGCCCCAGCCACGTCGGTCGAATTCGGTGATGGTGGAGACCAGGACACGGGTGTTGTCCGGGCGGTCCACCCATTCCTGCTCCCGGCGGATCGGCAGCTGCCAGCACACATCGGGTTTCGTCTCCAGCGGGTGCCTCCCGGTTCGCAGCGCCAGCGCGTGCAGCGCACAGCCTTCCCCGCCCGAAAATCCGGGCCGGTTGTGGAAGATGCAGGCTCCGTCGACCGTACGAGTGCGCAGCCGGTTCTCCTCGTCGCCAACACTGTCCCGCTCGGTCCAGCCCTTCTGGCCCTTCAGGTAGTACTGCCAGTACTTCGGCGTCAACTGCTTGACGAACTTCTTCACCCGCTTGACGTCGTCGTCGTCGGTGAAGAACGCGCCATGACTGCAGCACCCGTCGTTGGGGCGCTCCTTGAGGATTCCGTGACAGCCTCGCCCGTAGATGCACGTCCACGACGAGTTCAGCCAGGTCAGATCGGCCCGTACGACATGCTCGCTGTCGGCCGGATCGACGAACTCGACCCACTCTCGGGCGAAATCGAGCCCGACCTCGGTGGCGTGCAAGTTCTCGACCATGACCACAGGGTAGGGCGGCATGACACAGTTTGGTTGTGCGCCTCGGAGTCCTGGACGTCGGCTCGAACACCGTCCACCTACTCGTGGTGGACGCCTATCGGGGCGGCCACCCGACTCCGACGCACTCGTCGAAGTCGGTTCTGCGGCTGGCTGAGCACCTCACCAAGAACGGCAGCCTGTCCAAATCGGGGGAGCAGTCCCTAGTCGATGCGGTGGCCCGAGCGAAGAAGGACGCCCGGAATCAGAACTGCGATGACCTGCTGGCCTTCGCCACCTCGGCGGTACGTGACGCATCCAACTCCGCATCGGTACTCGACCGGGTCAAGCGCGAGACCGGAGTCGAACTGGTCGTCCTGACCGGTCCCGAAGAGGCCAGGCTGACGTTCCTGGCCGTACGCCGATGGTATGGCTGGAGCGCCGGTCGGCTGCTGGATCTCGACATCGGGGGCGGTTCTTTCGAGATGGCCGTCGGCGTCGACGAGGAACCCGAACGAGCCATCTCGGTGCCGCTCGGCGCCGGCCGGATGGCGCGGGAGTTCCTGCGCGGTGATCCGCCGGACAAGAAGGCCCTGTCCGCTTTGCGTGAGCATGCGGAGGCGACGTTGGCCAAGCCCGCCAAGGAGATTGCGGCGGTCGGGGCCAGCGATCGGATCGTGGCAACGTCGAAGACCTTCCGCAGCCTGGCTCGGCTCACCGGTGCCGCGCCGTCCAGTGCCGGCCCAAGGGTGTCTCGGCAACTCACTCTGGAAGGACTCGGCCAGTTGATCGGGTTCATCTCGCGGATCTCCTCGGCTGATCTCGCCGAGCTCGACGGCGTCAGCGCCACGCGGGCCCATCAACTCCTGGCCGGGGCGGTCGTCGCCGAGGTCGCGATGAACTTGCTCAAGATCGGCGCCGTACAGATTTGTCCCTGGGCTTTGCGTGAAGGCGTCATCCTGAGACGTCTGGACTGGCTGGAGGGGGTGTGAACCAGCAATGAGCCAAGCAGGCCAGGAACCGCACTCGTCGCGTGCTCTGGCCGACATCCTGCGCGAGGCCGGAATCAGTGCCGCGGGAGCGGGAGGGCGTCGCCGCCGTCGAGAGGACAGCGAGGCTGAGCCACTAGGCCCGGGAGACGACACCGGCGCTGGGGAGCCGGTACGGGATCCACCGGCGTACGACGACGACGGTCTCAGCTCGTATCTGCTGTCGACCGACACGCCAGCTCGGGACGACGGCAGGGCGCAGGTGACCCCACCGCTGCCTGAGCCTGAGGAAGCCAGCAACCGTCGGGTGCCGACGGCGCCGCCCCGAACCGACACCGGACCGGTGCCGACGCAGGGGTGGGTCACCCCGGGTACGGGCACAACCACGCGGACCGTTTCCGAGCCCGATCCTCGTCCCGCGGAATCCAGCTCGATGACGGCACCTGCGCATGCCAATCGCTCGTCCTCGCCGTTGGCCACAGCTCCCGCCGAGAACGCTGACGAGGAGGACTCGGCGGTAGGACTGCCGTCGGGTGCGCTCAGTTGGGCGGTCCTCGGGATCGAACTGCTGGCCGCAGTCGGACTCGGTGTAGCGGCCTGGTTCGCGTTCTCCGCACTGTGGGACCTGTTGCCCTACGTCGCTGCCTTCGTCGGGCCACTCGTGGTGACCGGACTGGTTGCTGTCGCCGGCGCCCTGCGATCCCGCACCGGAGGTAACCCCCTCGGGTTGCCGACCCTGTGCATCCTGGTCTTCGCCGGCACGGTGCTCGTGGTGGTCCCGGCCGCCACCCTGATCGTCCCCTAGCTGCCCGGCCGATAGCGTCGCGCCATGCTCCGAGAGTTGATCCTCGCCGCCGCGGGGAACCAAACCGTCAAGAAGGCTGTCGCGGGCGCCCCGATCAGCCGCGAGGTCGTCAGTCGGTTCGTGGCCGGTGAGCGGATCGAGGACGCCGTACGCGCGGCCCGTGAACTGGCCGAGCAGGGACTGTCAGCCAGCCTCGACCATCTCGGCGAGGACACCACGGACCTGGCCCAGGCGGTGGCAGCCACGGAAACCTACGTCGGCCTGATCGAACGACTGGCGGCCGAGCACCTGACCCCCGCGGCCGAGGTCAGCATCAAGCTCTCGGCCATCGGGCAGGGTGTGGACCCGGCCTTTGCACTCGCCCGGGCGCGGGAGGTCTGTGCCGCGGCCGATCGGGCCGGCACCACGGTGACCTTGGACATGGAAGACCACACCACCACCGACTCGACCCTGGACATCCTGCAGGCCCTGCGCAAGGAGTTCCCGGGGACCGGTGCGGTCGTGCAGTCCTACCTGCGGCGTACCGAATCCGATTGTGCGGCATTGACCTCGCCGGGCTCACGGGTACGGCTGTGCAAGGGCGCGTACGCCGAGCCCGACGAGGTCGCTTTTCAGGACAAGCACGACGTGGACCTGTCCTACGTGCGCTGCCTCAACGTGCTGATGGCCGGCAAGGGGCGCCCGATGGTCGCCACCCACGATCCACGACTGATCGCCATCGCGGCGGAACGGGCCGCGCGGTACGGCCGGATGCCCGAGTCCTGGGAGTACCAGATGCTCTACGGCACCCGGCCCACCGAGCAGAAGCGTCTCGTCGATCTCGGCCATACCGTGCGGGTCTACGTGCCCTTCGGCCAGGAGTGGTACGGCTATCTGATGCGACGGCTGGCCGAGCGTCCGGCGAACGTCAGCTTCTTTCTCCGAGCGGTGGCGACCAAGGGATGAGCGCCGCGATGCGATTGGCGATTCTGGGCGGCGGCAAGATCGGCGAGGCCTTGCTCTCCGGCCTGTTGCGAGGACCGCTGGCTGTGGATCAGATCGTGGTCAGCGAGCACAATCCCGAGCGGGCCGGCCACCTGGCGCAGACCTACGACGTGCGCGCGCTCTCGGTCGAGGAGGCCGTACGCGCCTCCGATGTCCTGCTCATCGCGGTCAAACCTCAGGACATCGCGACGCTGCTGGCCGAGATCGCACCTCATGTCGAGGGGCAGGTCGTGATCTCGGTGGCGGCGGGCATCACCACGAAACGGATCGAGGCGGGACTGCCGCCCGGAACCCCGGTCGTTCGGACCATGCCGAACACTCCGGCGCTGGTCGATCAGGCGATGACCGCGATCAGCGCCGGTACCCATGCCACCGAGGAGCACCTGGCCGCGGCCGAGAGCGTGCTGGCCAGTGTTGGACGGGTCATCCGGGTGCCGGAGTCCCAGTTGGACGCGGTCACGGCGTTGTCGGGCAGCGGGCCGGCGTACTTCTTCTTCCTGGTCGAGGCGATGATCGACGCCGGCATCCTGCTCGGCCTGCCTCGTACGGTGGCCGCCGAGCTGATCGTGCAGACCGCCCTCGGCTCGGCCACCATGTTGCGGGACACCGGTGAGCACCCGGTGCAGCTGCGCGAGGCGGTCACCTCGCCCGGCGGCACCACCATCATGGCCATCCGTGAACTCGAACGGCACGGCGTACGGGCGGCTCTGCTGGCTGCCATCGAGGCCGCGCGGGACCGCTCGGTGGAACTGGGAAGAGCGCAGGACTGATCGAGCTCCGGCATCCGGCTGGCTCATCACGCGCAGGTCACGCTTGGTTTCGGTTGCTCCCAGCTATCGCTTCTGTCACATGCGTACCGCTACTGTTTCGCCAACACGCGTGTCGGCCGGAGGGGAAGCCGGCAATCGACACGTTGGCGAAGGTTCGGTGACTGACAGACTATGGCGTCCCAATCTGGTTCGGATTCTTCCGGACGTCGCGCAAGCGGCGCAGGCGATTCCGCAGTTCCCGCCGACCCTGCCGAGGGCGTGCGACGCGGAAACCGTCGCAGCGATGACCAACCGCGCACTCTCGGAGAGAACTCGTTCGGCGGACTGTCCTCGGTGGCGTTCCTGACTGTCGCCGAGGTGGCCAGTCTGATGCGGGTGTCCAAGATGACCGTGTACCGGCTGTTGCACTCCGGCGAGCTGGCCGGAGTCCGGGTCGGGCGGTCCTTCCGGGTCCCCGAGTCCGCGGTCCACAACTACCTGCGCGACGCCTTCAACGACACCGCCTGAGCCCCATTCCTTGGCGGTTTCCGTCAGAACCGCCAGGAACTCGGACTGGCCGGGTCGGCTCAGCGGGAGGTGGCTCGGTACCGCCGTACGCCGAGCGGGGCGAAGACGCCGATGAACACAGCCGTCCAGATCAGGGTCAGTATGATTGGGTGCTCGGACGGAAAACTGTTGGTGGCGAACGGATTCGGGTTTCCCCACAGCTCCCGTAGGGCTGCGGTGATGGCGCTGACCGGGTTCCAGTCCGCGACCGGCTGCAGCCAGCCGGGCAGTGTCTGCAGGGGCACAAAGGCGTTGGACATGAAGGTCAGCGGGAAGATCGCGGTGAAGGCCACCTGTTGCCCCACCTCCACGGTCGGCACGAGCATGCCGAGCCAGACGCCGACCCAGATGCTGGTCGTCGGGCACGATGGCGACGACGCTCGACAGCTTCTGGACGATGTCGCCGGACACGACATGCGGCGGATCGACGCGCGCGACCTCGATCGCGGCCTGTAGCCGGGAGAACCGGTC
>JACCQS010000102.1 GCA_013814015.1 Geodermatophilaceae bacterium
ATAGCGGCGAACGGCGTACCCGCCGAAGGGCGTCGAGGTGGAAGCCTCGGCGCCCTTCGGCGTAAGCGGCCAGGGTGGACCGATGTGCTCCGCCGTGGAGCCATGCTCGGAGCTGCGCGTCAGGACTGTCGGCGCGCCTGCCTCTTCCGATGACCGAGGCCTTGCATGGTGGGGGGGTGACCTCCGTGCTGACCCGCTGGCTGACTGCGCCGGATCAGCGGGTGGTGTCGGCAAAGGCACGACGAATCGGTTCTGGCGGCGGACTGCTGGCAGCAGGAGCCATTGCCGGGCTGGCTGCGGCCGCGGCCGGTCTGATGTTTCTGGGCGCCTTGATCGGCCTGGCCTGGATCGTGGAGCCTGCTGTCGGAGGCTCTGTGGTCGGGCCGGCCCGGCTCGCGGCTCAAGCCTGGCTCTTGGGGCATGGCGCCGACGTCGCTGCAGGAGGCCTGCTGATCGCGGTCACGCCGCTCGGGTTGACGGCGTCGCTGGTGGTCTGCTGCTGGTATGCCGCTTGCTGGGCCGGCCGACGCGCGCGCGTGGACTGCTTGGCCCAGGTCGCGGTCCTGCTGGGTTCGCTGGTGCTGACCTACACCGCCATCGGGACAGGCCTTGCGCTGATCGGGTCGACATCCGGGGCCGAGATCGGATTGCTCTCAGCCGTCCCCGGGCTGGTGGGTCTGAGCAGCCTTGCCGGAGCCGGCGGCCTGCTCCGTACGGCAGGCCACGGCAGGTTGATCCACGACGCGGTCGGGTTTCCTTCGCGTGCAGTCATGGCCGGAGTCGGGGCTGGCGCGGCGGTCCTGCTTGCAGCCGGAGCGGGGACACTCGGAATCGCGATCGCAGTGGATCGAGCCGGATTCGCCGCGCTTACAGACAGCTTGGCCACGGGGTGGAGTGCCGGCCTCGGAGTGTTCGTCCTGAGTCTGATGCTGGCGCCAAACGCCGTGCTGTATGCCGTGGCGGTGCTGCTCGGCCCCGGTTTCGCCATCGGGTCGGGCACGACGGTCTCCGCCTTCGGCGTCACCCTGGGACTGGTTCCGGGGCTGCCCCTTGCCGCTGCCCTGCCCGATCGGCCCGCGGTGCCGTTGGGTGTTCTGCTCGGCCTCGTCGTTCCGGTGCTGTGCGGACTGGTCGTCGGCGCAGTCGTGGCCCGCCGGCTCGACGACGGGGTGCGACCGCTGCACGCTGCAGGCTGGGCACTGGCGGCGGCCCTGCTGCTGGCAACAGGTATGGGTCTGGCGCAATGGATGGCGGGCGGCTCCCTCGGGGAGGGCGGGTTGGCCACCATCGGCGCGCCGCCGGTGGCCACCATGGCCGCCGCCGCCGTGCTACTGGGTCCTGCTGCTGCCCTGACGGCCGCAGCACTGCGCAGACGGCACCTGCGGGATCGTTGAGCGTTTCCCGTCGCTCGGGCGGCAGCGGTGCCGGGGAGCGCGGTCATCACGCCGGGGCGGTTAAGGTGCTGGCCGTGCGCGCCCGGTTGATCGTCCTGGCTTCGGGGGCAGGGACCCTCCTTCAGGCGCTGCTGGACGCTCAGGCAGATGACGCCTATCCGGCCGAGGTCGTCGCCGTGCTCTCCGATCGGCCCGCTGCACACGTTCTGGCCCGAGCCCGGCGCCGGGGGATACCTGCAGAGGTCGTGCCTTTTGCCGACTTCGCCGATCGTGATGCCTGGGACCGGGAGTTGGGCAACCGGGCGGCTTCGCATCAACCGGACCTGGTTGTGCTCGCCGGCTTCATGAAGTTGCTCAGCCCAAACTTCCTGCAGCGCTTCCCCGGCCAGGTGATCAACACCCATCCCGGCTTGCTGCCCGACTTTCCCGGAGCGCACGCCGTACGCGACGCCCTGAACGCGGGCGCGTCGGTCACGGGCGCCACCTTGATCTGGGTGGACGAGGGGATCGACACCGGTGACGTGATCGCCCGCGTCGAGGTATCGGTGCGCGACGAGGACGACGAGGCGAGTCTGCACGAGCGAATCAAGGTCGTGGAGAGGGAGATGCTGGTGCAGGCCGTAGCTGAACTCGTCACGGCGCAACAGCACAGTGCCACTGGCCGGCAACAATGACGAAGGTGGCCATGGGTCGGGCCCTGATCGGGGTGTACGACAAGGCCGGCTTGGAGGAGCTTGCACGAGGCCTGGTCGCAGCGGGTATCGAGATCGTGTCGACCGGCGGCACAGCTCGACGCCTCGATGAGCTAGGCATCGAGGTGACCCCGGTCGAGGCCGTCACCGGCTTCCCAGAGGCCCTGGACGGTCGGGTGAAGACGCTGCATCCAGCGGTCCATGCCGGAATACTGGCTGACCGTCGAAGGCCGGAACACGTTGCGGCCCTGGCTGAACTGAGTATCAAGGCCTTCGACCTGGTCGTGGTCAATCTCTATCCGTTCCGTGAGACCGTGGCTGCTGGCCTTGCGCCGGACGAGTGCATCGAGCAGATCGACATCGGTGGACCGGCGATGGTCCGGGCGGCGGCCAAGAACCACCCGTCGGTGGCCGTGGTCGTCGACCCAGCTCGCTACGCCGAGGTTCTGGCTGCCGTCGCTGTGGGCGGCTTCACCCTCGCCCAGCGCCAAGCCCTGGCCGTGGATGCGTTCCGGCACACCGCAAGCTACGACGTCGCCGTGGCCTCCTGGATGGGCAACGTGCTCGCTCCAGACGAATCCGGTTTCCCGTCGTGGGCCGCCGGGACATGGGAGCGGGAGACGGTTCTGCGCTACGGCGAGAACCCACATCAGCGAGCGGCGCTCTACCGGCACTGGCGGCCCGGCCTCGCGCAGGCGGAGCAGTTGCACGGCAAAGACATGTCGTACAACAACTATGTCGATACCGATGCCGCACTCCGGGCCGCTTTCGATCATCCAGACGCGTGTGTGGCGATCATCAAGCACGCGAATCCGTGTGGGATCGCCGTCGGCGTTGACGTGGCGCAGGCGCATCGCAAGGCACACGACTGCGACCCGGTGTCGGCCTTCGGCGGAGTGATCGCGGTCAACCGAGAGGTCGACCTCGCGATGGCCGAGCAGGTCGCCGAGATCTTCACCGAGGT
>JACCQS010000117.1 GCA_013814015.1 Geodermatophilaceae bacterium
CCGAGGCTGCCGACGATCCGGGTTACCGGGTCCCAGGCCATCTCGACCAGGTCGTTGCCATTGTCTCTCTTGAGGGTGGGGCTGGGAATCGTGGAAGTCATTGCGAGGCCTCTCGGCTAGGTGGCAAGGGTGTCGCTCGCGACATCACGCGGAGCGGCACCACGGGGGTGTCGGCGTTACCAGGTACGGGTTCGCGTTGCCAGATCCGTGCGGGCTCGTTACCAAGTACGGGTAGCGCCGGTGGTCAACTCACGGCCCTTGGAACGCCACTTGGGTTCCTTGTCGACCGTTCGGGTGGTGATCGTGCGCAACCTGCGGATAGCGCCGCCGTAAACCCCGACCGCGGTGGTGGACAGCTTGCCGCCCGGGGGCTCGTCCATGAAGGGCATGAACTTGTCCGGGAATCCCGGCATCGTGCAGCCGATGCAGATCCCGCCGACGTTCGGGCAACCACCCATTCCGTTCATCCATCCGCGCTTGGGCACGTTGCACTTGACGACCGGGCCCCAGCAACCGAGCTTGACGATGCACTTCGGCGAGCCGTACTCGGTCGCGAAGTCACCCTGCTCGTAGTAACCGGCGCGGTCGCAGCCCTCGTGCACGGTCTGGCCGAAGAGCCAAGTGGGCCGCAGTGCCTCGTCGAGCGGGATCATCGGGGCCTGGCCGGTGGCCATGTAGAGCAGGTAGGTCAACGTCTCCGAGAGGTTGTCCGGCTGGATCGGACATCCAGGCACACAGACGATCGGGATGCCCGCCTTGGACTTCCAGTCCCACCCGAGGTAGTCCGGGACACCCATGGCGCCGGTCGGGTTGCCGGCCATGGCGTGGATGCCACCGTAGGTCGCGCAGGTGCCGACGGCGACGATGGCGGTGGCCTTCGGGGCCAGGCGGTCCAACCACTCGCTCGTGGTCATCGGCTGACCGGTCGCGGGGTTGTTACCGAAACCGCACCAGTAGCCCTCGTCGTGCAGTTGCTCGTTGGGGATCGACCCCTCTACAACCAGCACAAACGGCTCGAGCTCTCCTCGGTCGGCCTTGAAGAACCACTCGAGGAAGTCATCGGCTCCACCATTGGGGCCGCACTCGAAGTCGATCAGTGGCCAGTGCACTGCGATCTGCGGCAGACCGGGGAGCATGCCCAGGGCAATCTCCTCGATGCTCGGCTGGGTGGCTGCGGTCAGTGCGACGGAGTCCCCGTCACAACTGAGACCAGCGTTGATCCACAAAACGTGGATGAGGGTCTGCTCCGCGGCAATGGCTTCGGCTGTCTGCATGGCTGCCAGCTCTCTGGGCCCGCTTCTTGAGCCCTGTCGCGAGAACCCCGATTGGCCCCCGGTGTGATGTACCTCTCGGTCTACTCGGCGGTGAATCCGGTGTCAAGCATTTGCCGCGGCATAGCGCCGGTGTCACGCGCCAAAGGTCAATTATCGTGCAGTTATGCAGAGGTAAGGCAAGCCTTACTTAAGCCCAATCCATTCGTACCAGGCGTCAATACCGGCCCCGCTTTTCACCGACAAGGAAACAATGTCGACGTCGGGGCGCAGGCTCCGAGCATCCCGTCGGCAGCGGTCGAGGTCGAAGTCGACGTAGGGCAGCAGGTCGATCTTGTTGATCACGATGAGGTCTGCGGCGGCGAACATGTGCGGATACTTCAGCGGCTTGTCGGCTCCTTCGGTCACCGAGATGACCACGACCTTGGCGGATTCGCCCAGATCGAACAGCGCCGGGCAGACGAGATTTCCGACGTTCTCCACGAGCAGCAGCGAGCCGTCAGGCGGAGCGAGTGCCTCGATCCCGCGGCGCAGCATGTCTGCGTCGAGGTGGCAGCCGGCACCGGTGTTGACCTGGATCACCGCCGCCCCGGTTGCCCGGATCCGTTCGGCGTCGAACAAGGTCTCCTGATCTCCCTCGATCACGCATACCGTCCGCTTCCCGCCGGCTTCCCGGATCGTCCGCTCGAGCAGGGATGTCTTGCCGGATCCAGGAGAACTCATCAGATTGATCGCGGTGATTCCGTGCTCGGCCAGCCAGCCGCGATTGTGCTCGGCCAACGAATCGTTCTTGGCCAGCAGCTCCTGTTCGATGTCGATCGTCCTGGTCGCCGCCGGAATCGGCTGACTGCGCGGCTCCCCGGTGTGCGGGTGGTCGTGGCCGTGGCTGGGGTCTTGCTCATGGGAATGATCATGCAACTGGTCGTGCGGGTGCTCGTGGGAGTGCTGGTGACCATCGCCGGGTACCCCGGGGAAACGAACTCGTACCCCAGCAGAGTCCCCGCAACCACAGGTGACGCACATCTAGACGACCTCCACAGATTTGACAGCCAATTCGGTACCAGCCATCACCACGACATCGGCGCTGCCGCACGGGCACAGCAAGATCAGATCCCGCAGCTCGAAGTCCTCGCCGCAACCCTTGCAGTGTGCGCGGCCCAACGGTTCGTCGATCTCCAACACGGCACCGGCCAGCGGGGTATCTGCCGCGATGAGTTCGAAGCAGAATCGTACGGAGTCTGGCACGATCCCGGAGAGCTTGCCGATCTGCAGCCGCACGATGGCCACTCGATCACCACCCGTGCGCTCGGTTACGACGTCGATGACGCTCTGCGTGATGGACAGTTCGTGCACGCGGTGGCCCCCTCGGTGCTCGCTCCCCCGGCCCCGGGACAGAGCTAGGACGCTAGGCCGCCACCACCGCGACCGCAACGCCGGCCGGTGCCTCAGACCCGTGGTTTCCGCAACCCACTCACCGTCGGCTCGACGTCGAGCCAGAACCGCCAGGGCAGGTCGACTGCCTTGGAGATGCCCACCCTCGGCCCGGTCCGCACCTGAGATTTCTCCAGAACCGGAGCTCGCGGGCTCAGATACATCGTGGATCGCGGATCGAGCAGATTCCTTCCGCTGTCCGCACCGGTGATGCCCAGCGCCTGGGTGAGCCGAGCCGGCCCACGCGCGAGGTCGACGTCACGGCGGGCGGCCGGGCGTCGGCGGCGCGCCACCTCGACCCCGTCAACGACCTCTCCAGCTCGGAGCAGGACCGCTTCTCCGGAGCCATGCGGGGAGCACACCACATTTGCGCACCAGTGCATCCCATAGCTGAAGTAGACGTAGAGGGTGCCTGGCGGACCGAACATGACCTTGTTGCGTGGAGTCGGTCCGCGATGGGTGTGCGCCGCCGGGTCACTTCCGTCGCCGCTGTACGCCTCGACTTCGGTGATCCGCACGGCAACGACACCCTCCGGGGATCGGTGCGCAAACACGACGCCGAGCAGCTGCGGGGCGACGTCCAACGCCCGCCGGGACAACAGCTCGGCGAGGTCCACCACTCAGGGACGGCGCAGCGGGTCGCGGCTCCATGCGTGGTGCGCGGCGAGAAGGGTGGTCAATGCCACGATCTGTTCAGCCACCCGGACAGGCGCAGTCCCGCCGACTGCGGATCGGGCCTCGAGGGCGCCACATACGGTGAGCACCCCCCGTACGGCGGGGATGAGCCGGGAATCGACGGCCAGCATCGCCTCATCCGAGAGCTGCCACAGTTCCACCCCGTCGGCGGTGGCCTGCCGCACCAGGGCGCCACTGACCTCGTGCGCGTCCCGGAAAGGTGCCCCGCGGCGCACCAGCCAGTCGGCGACCTCGGTGGCCAGGGCGTGACCGGTCGGGGTCGAGTCGGCCAGCCGCTGCTCGTTCACCCGCATCGTCGCGACCATCCCGGCCAGTGCCGGTAACAGCAGGAGCAGTTGGTCGACGGTGTCGAAGACCGGCTCCTTGTCCTCCTGCAGATCGCGGTCATAGGCCAGCGGGAGACCCTTGAGTGTGGCCAGCAGTCCGGTGAGGTGCCCGATGAAGCGTCCGGATTTGCCCCTGGCGAGCTCTGCGATGTCCGGGTTCTTCTTCTGCGGCATGATCGAGGAGCCGGTGGCGAAGGCGTCGTCGAGCTCCACCCAGCCGAACTCGGTCGTCGTCCACAGGATGACCTCCTCCCCGAGCCGGGACAGGTGCACGCCGAGCAGCGCGGCCACGAAGAGGAACTCCGCCGCGAAGTCCCGGTCGGAGACCGCATCGAGGGAGTTCGTGGCGGCCGAGTCGAAGCCGAGCTCAGCGGCCACCGCGTCCGGGTCGAGGGGCAACGCGGATCCGGACAGCGCACCGGCACCCAACGGGCTGATCGCGGCTCGCTTGTCCCAGTCGAGCAACCGATCCACATCGCGGGCCAGCGCGTGTACGTGGGCCAGCAGCTGATGGGCGAACAGGATCGGCTGGGCGTGCTGCAGGTGGGTCAATCCCGGCGCCGGTGCGTCCGGATGCTCCTCGGCCTTGCCGATCAGCGCCGCCTCGAGCTCAGCGACAGCCGCGACGAGCAGCCGTACCTGGTCGCGGAGGTAGAGCCGCAGGTCGGTGGCGATCTGGTCGTTACGGCTGCGCCCGGCTCGCAGCTTTCCGCCGAGCGGCCCGAGCCGCTCGGTCAGCCCTCGCTCGAGCGTGGCGTGCACGTCCTCGTCGTCGGGCCCAGGAGTGAAACTGCCGTCCCTTACCGCGGCGTCCAGCTCCCCCAGCGCGTCCAGGATCTGGTCGAGCTCCGCACCGGTGAGCAGGTCGGCACGGCGCAGCACTCGGGCGTGTGCGCGCGAGGCGAGCAGATCGTAGGGAGCCAGCCGCCACTCGAAGTGCACCGAGCGGGACAGGGCAGCCAGCGCCTGCGCCGGACCCGTGCTGAACCGGCCACCCCAGAGCCGAGCGGACGAGGTTCCGGAGGTCACCCGGTGGACCCTGCCAGACGCTGGTCGCGGGCCGCGGCCAGCTTGCTCGGTAGTCCCCACAGCTCGACGAAGCCCTTGGCCAGGCCCTGGTCGAAGGTGTCGTCGGAGTCGTAGGTCGCGAGCCCGAAGTCGTACAGGGATGCCTCGCTGCGCCGGCCGGTCGGAACGGCGCGGCCGCCGTGCAGCGTCATCCGTACCTCGCCGGTCACGGTACGGCTGGCCTCGACGAGGAAGGCGTCCAGCGCCTGCTTCAGCGGGGAGAACCACAGCCCGTCGTAGACCAGCTCGGCCCAGCGCTGCCCGACCTGTCGCTTGAACCGGGCGAGGTCACGCTCCACCGTGACACTCTCCAGCTCTTGGTGCGCGGTGATCAGGGCGATCGCGCCCGGTGCCTCGTAGACCTCGCGGCTCTTGATCCCGACCAGCCGGTCCTCGACCATGTCCAACCGACCGACCCCCTGAGCCCCGGCCCGCCGGTTGAGCAGCTCGATCGCCTGCAGCACCGACACCGACTCGCCGTCGACCGAGGTCGGGATCCCCTCGGTGAAGCCGATAACGACCTCGTCGGCCTCGCGCGGCGTGGCCGGGTTCTGGGTGTATTCATAGACGTCCTCGATCGGGGCGTTCCAGATGTCCTCGAGGAAGCCTGTCTCCACCGCACGACCCCAGAGATTCTGATCGATCGAGTACGGCGACTTCTTGGTCACGTCGATCGGCAGCGAGCGTTCCTCGGCGAAGGCAATCGCCTTGTCCCGGGTCATCCCCGAGTCGCGGACCGGGGCCAGGACCTTCATGTACGGCGCAAGCGCGGCGATCCCCACCTCGAAGCGCACCTGGTCGTTGCCCTTGCCGGTGCAGCCGTGGGCAACCATGTTTGCGCCGTAGGTCTGCGCCGCTCGAACCAGGGCCTTGGCGATGACCGGGCGGGACAGTGCGGAGACCAGTGGATAGCGGTCCATGTAGAGAGCGTTGGCGCGCAGCGCCGGTCCGCAGTACTCGCTGGCGAACTCCGAGCGTAGGTCGGCGACGACCGCCTCGACGGCACCGCAGGCCAGCGCGCGCTCGCGGATGACCTCGAGATCCTCGCCGTTCTGGCCGACGTCGCAGGCAACCGCCACGACCTCCGCGCCGGTCGCCTGGGCGATCCAGCCGATCGCCACTGAGGTGTCCAGGCCGCCGGAATAGGCCAGGACGACGCGTTCACGCGCCGCGGGAGTTGTGGTCATGGGCTGCTGTGCTCCTTGCTCGTCGGTGCGGGAAGAGGTGATGTGCCGCGGCGGGCGCGGCCGGCCAGTTCGGCCAGTTCGGCGGCCAGCGCCGGTCCGCCATCGGGATCGCGGGTGAGCACCAGGACGGTGTCGTCGCCGCCGATCGTTCCGAGTACGGCCGGGAGGCCCGCCTTGTCCAGTGCCGAGGCCAGGAACTGGGCGGCTCCCGGCGGGGTTCGGACCACCACCAGGTTTGCGCTGGCCTCCACCCCGGTGAGTAGTTCTCCGAGCCGGTGGATCAGTACATCGGGGGCCCGTTGGGCCGGCCGGAGCGGGGAAGCACCCTCCTGGGGCAGAACGTAGACGGCCGGTTCCCCGTCGACGCCACGCAGTTTCACCGCTCCCAGCTCATCGAGGTCTCGGGACAGGGTCGCCTGGGTCACCGCGACACCTGCGGCATCCAGCGCCGCGGCCAGATCGGACTGTGAACGGATGTTGCCCGCATCGAGAAGTTCGACGATGCGAGCATGTCGGGCGCTGCGGGTCAGCGGTGTGGCCATCGTCATCTGATCGTCACTCCCCCGCCCGAAGAAGCCAGACGAGCAGGGCCTTCTGGGCGTGCAGCCGGTTCTCGGCCTCGTCCCAGACGGCGCTGTTCGGGCCGTCGATCACCTCGGCGGCGATCTCCTTGCCCCGGTAGGCAGGTAGGCAGTGCAGCACGATCGCCGTGTCCGCAGCCCGAGTCAGCGCTCGCGAGTCGATCGCGTACGGGGCGAACGGGGTCGCGCGGTCGCCGCCCTGCCCCTCCTGTCCCATCGACACCCAGGTGTCGGTGGCCAGCACGTCGGCTCCATCAGCTGCCGCTGCGGCGTCGGAGGTCCAGAGCACCGAGCCGCCGGTCTCTGCGGCCAGCCGCCCGGCCTGGTCCAGGATCGCCGGGTCGGGCTGGTAGTCCTGCGGGGAGCCGATCCGTACGTGCATGCCGGCCAGCGCCCCACCGAGGAGGTAGGAGTGGGCCATGTTGTTGGCCCCGTCGCCCAGATAGGTCATCGTCAGCCCGGCGAGTGCCCCGCGTCGCTCGGCGACGGTCTGCAGGTCGGCCAGGATCTGACATGGATGGAACTCGTCGGTCAGCGCGTTGATCACCGGGACCCGGCTGGCCGAGGCCATCGCCTCGATCCGTTCCTGGCCGAAGGTCCGCCACACGATCGCCGCGCATTGGCGGTCCAGGACCCGCGCGGTGTCCTCGATCGGCTCACCGCGACCGAGTTGGCTGTTCTGGGCATCGATCACCAGTGGATATCCGCCGAGTTCGGCGATCCCGATGGAGAACGACACCCGGGTACGGGTGGAGGGCTTGTCGA
>JACCQS010000123.1 GCA_013814015.1 Geodermatophilaceae bacterium
GAACAGCTGCAAGGGGACAGACTTACCGGGGATCCGGACGAGGTGTGGGAGGCGTGTGATGTACGACTACGACCTGCTCGTCATCGGGTCTGGGCCAGGCGGCCAGAAGGCGGCGATCGCCGGAGCCAAGCTGGATCGCCGTACAGCGATCGTCGAGAAGAAGCACATGGTCGGCGGCGTGTGCATCAACACCGGGACGATCCCGTCCAAGACGATGCGCGAGGCGATCCTCTACCTCACCGGCCTGAACCAGCGCGAGTTGTACGGCCACTCCTACCGGCTCAAGGAAGACATCAACGTCGCGGACCTGACGGCGCGTACCCAGCACGTGATCGGCCGCGAGATCGACGTCATCCGCAGCCAACTGGGCCGCAACCACGTTGCCCTCATTCCGGGGACCGCCCGGTTCCTGGACGACCACACGGTGGCCGTCACCGCGGAGGACGGGTCCGACCGCAAGGTCACCTCCGAGCGCTTCGTGATCGCGGTGGGCACGCGGCCCGCCCGCCCGGATACGGTGGAATTCGACGGCGCGAAGATCGTCGACTCCGACCAGATCCTCGAGCTCGACCACATTCCGCCGTCGATGGTCGTGGTCGGCGCCGGGGTCATCGGGATCGAGTACGCCTCGATGTTCGCCGCACTCGGGACCAAGGTGACCGTGGTCGAGCGCCGCGACCGGATGCTGGAGTTCTGCGACCTGGAGATCGTGGAGGCGCTGAAGTATCAGCTGCGGGATCTGGCCGTCACCTTTCGATTCCGGGAGACGGTCTCCAGCGTCAGCCGGCACGGTGCCGGCACGCTGACCGAGCTCGCGAGCGGCAAGAAGATTCCGGCCGACACGGTGATGTATTCCGCTGGCCGTCAAGGTGTCACCGAAGGCCTCGACCTGGCCAACGCGGGGCTGGAGGCCGACGACCGCGGCCGGATCGTCGTCGACGACAACTACCTCACCTCCGCGCGGCACATCTACGCCGTGGGCGATGTGATCGGCTTCCCCGCGCTGGCCGCGACCTCGATGGAACAGGGCCGCCGGGCGGCCTATCACGCTTGTGACGAGGCCGTGGTCGGGACGCTGAGCCAGTTGCAACCGATCGGGATCTACACGATCCCGGAGATCTCCTACGTCGGACAGACCGAGGACGAGCTGACCGAGTCCTCGATCCCATTCGAGGTGGGAGTCTCGCGCTACCGGGAGCTGGCCCGCGGCGCAATCCTGGGGGACTCGTACGGCATGCTCAAGCTGCTCGTCCATGCCGAGAATCGAAATCTGCTGGGCGTTCACGTATTCGGCTCGAACGCGACCGAGCTGGTCCACATAGGACAGACGGTGATCGGATGTGGCGGCACCGTGGACTATCTCGTAGACGCCGTCTTCAACTACCCGACGCTGGCCGAGTCGTACAAGGTCGCCGCGCTCGATGCGGTCAACAAGATGCGCACGCTGGCCCGGATGACGGACTGAGCACTACGGCCCGGTGATCAACTTGGCAGCGGCGCGTCGATGAAGTCCACGAGCCGACCAGCCAGCCCCGTATAGCTCGATGGGGCCAACTCCAGCAGCCGCTTCTCGTCCTCCGCTGGCAACTGCAGCTCTCGAATGAAGTCCTGCAACCTTTCTCGGGTGATCTGCTGTCCCCGAGTCAGCTCCTTGAGCCGCTCGTACGGTTGATCGAGCCCGCGAAGCCGCATCAGCGATTGCACCGCCTCTCCCAGCACCTCCCAGGCGCCGTCAAGCTCGGCGGTCAGGGCCTCGACGTCGACGTCGATGCTGCGCAGCCCGGTCCTGGTGTTCACGATCCCGATCAATGCGTACCCCAGGGCGGGACCGATGTTGCGCTGCATCGAGGAGTCGCTCAGGTCGCGCTGCATCCGGGAGGTGATCAGCGCAGTCTGAAGGCACTGCAGCAGTGAGTTGCTGACTTCCAGATTCGCCTCGGAGTTCTCGAACCGGATCGGATTTATCTTGTGCGGCATCGTCGACGAGCCCACGGCATCGGTCGTGGCCTTCTGTCGGAACACCCCGATACTGATGTAGCTCCACATGTCAGTGTTCAGGTTGTTCAGGATCCCGTTGAACCGGGCGAGGTCGGCGAACAGCTCACACATGTAGTCGTGTGACTCGATCTGAGTGGTCAGTGGGTTCCAGGTCAGCCCCAGGCTCTGCACGAAACCCCGGCTGACATCGAGCCAGTCCACTTCGGGTGCTGCGACGTGATGGGCGCTGTAGGTGCCGGTGGCGCCGTTAAACTTTCCGAGATACTCCTGTGCCTGGATGCGGGCCAGCTGTCGGTCCAGCCGATGCACGAAGACGGCGATCTCCTTGCCCACGGTCGTCGGGGTGGCTGCCTGCCCATGCGTGCGGGACAGCATCGGCTGATCGCGCTGGGCCAGCGCCAGGTCGCGAAGGTCGGCGACCAGGCCAAGCGCGGCTGGCAGCCACACATCGCTGATTGCCCGCTGCAGCATTCGGGCGTACGCGAGGTTGTTGATGTCCTCCGACGTACACCCGAAATGCACGAACTCCACGACGTCGGCAAGCGAGGTCTCACCAAGCGCCTGCTTGATGTAGTACTCGACTGCTTTGACGTCGTGGCCCGTACGCCGCTCGATCACGGCCAGTGCCGCGACCTGCTCGGATCCGAAGTCGGCTACCAGAGCTCGTAGGGCGGATTGCTCCCCGTCGGTGAGCTCGCGGAGTTCGGGCATGACGCGGCTCGCGGCCAGATAGCTCAGCCAGGCCACCTCGACCTCGAGCCGGCCGCGGTTGAGAGCCTGCTCGGACAGATGATCGGCGATGCCTGACACCAGTGGGCGATATCGGCCATCGAGCGGGCTGAGCGTCGGATCGTCGGCCACAGCACCACGATGGCACACCGATCATGGAAGAACCGGACACCGGACAGGTGTTGACTAGGTCCATGACCACTCAACCAACCGTCACCCTCAATGACAGCAACGTCATCCCGCAACTCGGGTTCGGGGTGTTCAAGGTCCCGCCGGAGGACACCCAGCAGGTGGTGCTCGCCGCGCTCAAGGCCGGCTACCGGCACATCGACACCGCACAGATGTACGGCAACGAGGCCGGTGTCGGAGCGGCAATCAGGGCGGCCGGGATTCCACGCGACGAGATCTATGTGACGACCAAGCTGAACAACGACATGCACGGGTACGACACCGCCCGGTGGGCAGTCGAGGGAAGTCTGCAGCGGCTCAAGCTCTCCTACGTCGATTTGTTCCTGATCCACTGGCCGATGCCGAGGCACAACGACTACGTGGAGACCTGGACGGCGTTGGAGTCGGTCAAAGGCGATGGGTTGGCGACGTCCATCGGCGTCTCGAACTTCCAGCCCGCGCACCTGACCCGGCTACTCGCCGAGTCCCAGACAGTTCCGGTGGTCAACCAGGTCGAGTTGCATCCGAACTTTCAACAGGCCGAACTCCGGGCCATGCACCGTGAGCACGACATCGCAACCGAGGCCTGGAGCCCGCTGGCCCGAGGCGCGCTGCTCGACGAGCCAGCCATCGCCGCGATCGGCGACGAGTACTTCAAGAGTCCTGCTCAGGTCCTCCTGCGCTGGCATCTCCAACTGGGCAACATCGTGATCCCCAAGTCGGTGACTCCGGAGCGCATCGTCGCGAACCTCAGGATCTTTGACTTCGAGCTCAGCGACGAGGACATGGCGACCATCAACGGACTGGAGACCGGAACCCGGATCGGACCGCACCCCAACGACATGAACTGAGCCGCATCCAAGTTGATCATCGGAATTATGGGGGTTTCGGACGCCGACGAGGTCCTAAACCACGGCAGTTTCCGATGATCAACTCTGGCTGAGGCGGCGGTCGATCCAGCCCGGCCAGCGGGCGATCAGGGCCAACATCGTGGTCACCGAGATCGCAGCGAGACCTGAAAGTGTTGCAACGCCCACTCAGTCCGTGGCCGTCACGGTGATCCGTGTCAGCTCGGTCGTCTGGCCGTCGGGCTCGAGGCGCAGCATGGCGAGCTCATGCTCGCCCGGAGGTGCTGGAGTCGCGATGACGAGGGTCGGGCTCAAACATTGCTGCAGGCGCAGCACGGGCCCGGCAGGGGTCTGCTCGTACTGCACAGCGCTGCCGCCGTCTCCGCGGACCGGCTCGCCATCGAGGGTGACGAGATAGTCGACATCATCTGGGCCGGTAAGGCGATAGCGCAGCGGCGTACCGGAAGCGACGCGCGAGGATTCCACGCCGATGGCTGGGTTGGTGCAGTCGGCTTCCAGGGCCACGTCCTGCTGGCCCCCGAGATTTCCGGCAAAGCCGAGGAACAGCAGCACAGCCGCGGCGAGAAGGAACAGGGTCCAGGGTGTGCGGCGCCGACGCTGCGCGGGGCGTTCGCCCGAGGCGGCCACCGTCCGCAGGTCGTTGATGTCCTTGGCGAAGTGCACGCGGGAGCGGCGGTTGCCGGCCTCGAGTTCTGCGTCGGTACGCCCGCGGCCGGTGCCGAAGAAGCTCACCGCAGCACCGGGGTCATTTGGTGGTCGGACCGGAGTCGGCGTCGCCGTCCGAGGCTGCCGTCCCGTCCGGCTGGCGGTTTTCGTCATAACCGCCACCGGCAAGGGAGGCGCCGCTGCGGACCAGCGAGCGGTGCAGGATCTGGGCCACATCGAGCACCTCGACGTTCTCGGCCTGGCCGTCGGACTGCTTGGCAGTGACCGCGTCGGAGAGCATCGTGATGCAGAACGGACAGGCAGTCGAGACGATGTCGGGGTTGAGCGCCAATGCCTCGTCGACCCGCTCGACGTTGATCCGCTTGCCGATCTTCTCCTCCATCCACATCCGGGCTCCGCCCGCCCCGCAACAGAATCCACGCTCCTTGCAGCGGTGCATCTCCTGCGTACGCACCCCCTCGACCGCTGCGAGGATGTCCCTCGGCGGTGTGTAGACCTTGTTGTGCCGACCCAGGAAGCACGGGTCGTGATAGGTCACCAGGCCGTCGACGGGAGTCACCGGGGTCAGCCGGCCTTCCTCGACGAGGCGGCCGAGCAGCTGGGTGTGGTGTACGACGTCGTAGTCGCCACCCAGTTGCGGGTACTCCCGGCCAAGGGAGTTGAAGCAGTGCGGGCAGGTCGCGACGATCTTGCGCTTGGCCTGGTCCGGCCGGTCGGCGAAGGTGGCGTTGAGCACCTCGACGTTCTGCTGGCCGAGCATCTGGAAGACGAACTCGTTGCCCAGTCTTCGGGCCGGGTCACCGGAGCAGGTTTCATTGTTGCCGAGTACGGCGAACTTCACGCCGGCGATGTGCAGCAGCTCGGCGACAGCCCGGGTGACCTTCTTGGCCCGGTCGTCGATGGCGCCGGCGCAACCGACCCAGAACAGGTACTCCACGTCCTCGTCGATGGTCCCCTGGACGACGGGCACGTCGAAGTCGAGCCCCTTCATCCACTCCTCGCGGGTGTTGGCACCCACCCCCCATGGATTGCCCTTGCTCTCCAGGTTGCGCAGCATCACGCCGGCCTCGGAGGGAAAGGACGACTCGATCAGGACCTGGTAGCGGCGCATGTCCACGATGTGGTCGATGTGCTCGATGTCGACCGGGCACTGCTCGACGCAGGCGCCACACATGGTGCACGACCAGAGCACGTCGGGATCGATGACCCCGCCCTCTTCCAGGGTGCCGACCAAAGGCCGAT
>JACCQS010000146.1 GCA_013814015.1 Geodermatophilaceae bacterium
GCGGGGACGTCATACCCAGGACTGATGATCGAGCCGGAGCCGTCTCGTAGGGTCAGCCAGCATCGGCACGCGGGCACTGCGCGCGTTTCGATTCCGACATCAGTCAGGCGGGGAGAGCCATGAGTGCGGTCCGCGGTTACGTGTTTCCGGCGATTCGCATCCTGCTCTGGGGGTTGATCGCAGTCTCCTTGATGTGGTTGGCGTTCTTCCGCGTCGACCCGGCGAGCGACGAGGGCTCAGCGCAGCCTTCGGCTGACGTGACACCACCGTTGGTCACCGTCGCCCGAGGCGACATCAGCAACACGGTGAGCCTGAGCGGTCAGGTGGCTGCCGATCCAGCAGTGGACGTCAAGGTGACCCAGGCCGGTGAGATCAGCGTGCTGTTCCTCAGACCGGGCGCCTCGGTTGCCGTGGGTACACCGATCGCTGAGGTGCGCTATGAACGGGAGCCCACCGGGACCCCACCGGAGTCCGCCGACCCCGACGCACCGCCTGCTCCCGAAACGCCCAGCTACCGATACGTCACCATCACCTCGACCGCCGCGGGCACCCTGTCGACGGTTCCAGTGCTCGTCAAGCAGCTGGTTGCGGTCGGCGACGTCCTGGCCACGGTCTCGCCCGGGACGCTGAGCGTGTCCGCTCCGCTGACGCAGGGCGACCAGCTCCGGCTGCTCGCCGCGCCGACGGCTGCGACCGTCGCGGTGCAGGGCGGACCTGCGCCGTTCGCCTGCAGTGCCCTGGCGATCGGCGTACCGGAGAACGACACACCGAGCGACCCGGCTCCGCCCGACCCGTACGCGCCTCCACTTGATCCGAACACGCAGCCGACCGGTGCGATAGCGCGCTGTTCGATACCGCCGGGAACCGTTGTGGTCGCGGGGCTGTCAGCAACGATCGACGTCGAAGCGGGCCTGGCCGCGGGCGTTCTGGTCGTACCCGTGACAGCGGTCGAGGGCGCCGTAGCCACCGGAAACGTATGGGTGGTCGGGGCCGAGGGCACCGAACCGGTGCTGACCGAAGTGGTCCTCGGGCTCACCGACGGCTTCATGGTCGAGATCAAGGAGGGGCTGACCGAAGGCGTCCAGATCCTGGAGTTCGTGCCCAACTCGGAGCCGCTGCCAGGCACCGACTTCGGTTATGGCGGCTAGCCGCACGTGACCTTCATCCGCCTGGCCGGAGTCGGACGGACGGTCGCGCTCCCCGACGGCAACCAGCTCGAGATCCTCACCGACATCAACCTGGAGATCGAGCGAGGCGAGCACATCGCCGTCGTCGGCCGCTCCGGCTCTGGAAAGTCCACGCTGCTCAACATCATCGGCCTACTGGATAGCCCCACAACGGGGGTCTACGAGCTGGACGGTCAACCGACCGACGTCTTCTCCGCCCGCGCTCGTGCGCGGCTTCGTGGTGCCACCTTCGGTTTCGTCTTTCAGCAGTTCAACCTCCTACCCCGGCGCAGTGCGACCGAGAACGTCGCAGCGCCGCTGCTCTACGCCTCCGGGCGGCAAGTCTGGGGACGACGCGCAGCGGCTCGGGAGATGCTCGAGCGCGTCGGGCTGGGCCAGCGCATGGACTATCTGCCCGAGCGGCTCTCCGGCGGGGAGCAGCAGCGGGTCGCCATCGCCCGCTCGATGGTGCGCAATCCGACCGTTCTGCTGGCCGACGAGCCGACCGGAGCCCTCGATGTCGACACCGGCAGCACCGTGATGGACATGCTGCAACACGTCGTCACCGAGTTCGGAACCACCCTGGTCACGATCACGCACGACCTGTCAGTCGCGGCAAGGGCCGATCGTCAGTTCCGGCTCGACCATGGCGTTCTCAGCGGGTTGAGCGCCGCTGACCTACCCTCGGTCACCGCACAGCGGAGTGGGTCGTGACCACCGTCGTGGCGATCCTGGCCGAGGCCTGGAGCGAGATCCGAGTACACAAACTCCGGGTCATCCTCTCCCTGGTCGGTGTCTTCCTGGCCGTATTCGGGATGACCTCGATCGCGGCCGCCGGTGACATCGGCCGCCAGTTGGTGGCCGAGTCCTCGGAGCGGTCGGGTGGACGACCGGCGACAGTGATGGTCCAGGCCTACCCGCTGTTCTCCGGCCCGGACAACGAGGTCATCTCCACGGCGATGCGCGAGGTCGTCGAACGCTACGACATCCGCTGGTCCTCGCTGGTCCTGGACGAGGAAATCATTGCGAACTTCCCCGGCCAGAGCGAACGGGTGGCCGTACGGTCGGTTGATCCGGCGTTCGGCATCATGCATCGGCTGTTGATCGAGCAGGGACGGTGGTTCACCCCAGCCGATGTGCAGCGCTACGCCCCAGCGCTTGTCGTGTCACCGTCGTTCCTGGAACGGCTAGGAGGCTTTGATCCGAATCGGCCGCCGACCGTGCGCCTGGGCGGCGACTCGCCAGTCCTGGCAACAGTGATCGGCGTCCTGGGAGCCGACGATTTCGGCTCGCCCTTCGCCTACTTGGTCAACGACTCGGACAGCGGGTGGACGGCCGGGAGTAACCCGTACGGACAACCGCCGATGCTGGAGATGTGGGTACCTCCGGAACAAGTCGATCAAGTGATGGCCGCTGTCACGGGTGATCTGCTGCTCACCCTGCCCGGCCACGACGTCTTCGCTCAGCGGGCGGACGCCGGCGACCAGTTGGCCCAATTGGACCTGGTGCTGAACTACGGCGTGCGAGGGGTCGGCTACTTCGCCCTGCTGCTCGGCGGAGTGGGTGTTCTCAATGTCGGCATGGTTGTGGTCCGCCAGCGCATTCGCGAAATCGGGGTACGGCGCAGCTTCGGTGCGACCTCTGGGCGGGTCTTTCTCACGATCCTGCTCGAAAGTGTCTGCGCCACAGCGGTCGCCGGGGCTCTTGCCATCGGTTGTGCGATCGCTCTGGTCCTCAACCTGCCCTATGAGCAGATCCTCAGCGTGCCGATCGAGGATCTCCCGCCGTTCCCGCTCAAGGCAGCAGTGGAGGGCTTCCTGGCCGCCACCGCGGTCGGCGCCCTCGCCGGGCTCATCCCTGCCATCGTCGCGGTACGGGCGAAGGTCATCGATGCAATCCGCTACTGAGCGGCGGCTCCGACACGGTCCCTACTGGGCAGCAGGACTCGCAAGCCTTCTAGATAAGTGGCGGCGTCGAGGCCGGTCAGCACCCGCTGCACGATGAATCCTGGGACCAGACCGATCAGGGCGCGAGCGGTCGCCTCGACCGGGACATCGGCAGGCAGCCAAGCCTGGTCCCGGTGCCGCTCGACCAGTCTCATCATGAGTGGGGCCACCGATCCGATGATCGCTTCGACGTCGGCAGCGAGTCTGGGGGAACGAAGCGACTCCGCCCACACCTGCACGGCAATCCGTGGAATGCCACGCTCGACGTCCAAGCGCTCCAGCGCAGTCACCGCAGCCGCAATCACCTCGTAGAACGGTGCGGGCGCGCCGGGCGCTTCCACCAACGGCTGCAATGCGCCGGTGATCTCGGTGATCGCCTCGCCGGCGATCGCCCGGACGATCTCCTCCTTGCCCGGGAAGTACCGGTAGACCGCACCGGCCGACATGCCAGACGCGCCGAAGACGTCCTGCATCGTCGTGGCATGGAACCCGTTCCGGAGAAAGCACACCCTCGCGGCGTCCAGGATCTGCGCACGTCGGGCGGCTCGGTGTTGCTCGGAGACCTTCGGCATGTCACCAGTATAAAAACGAACATCCGTTCTTGACAGTTTCAGATGATTCTTGACATTGTGGAGCTAAGAGAACGGTCATTCGCTTTGGAGGAAGTCATGGGCAGCACAACCACCACTTCGAGCACTGAGACGCACAGCAGCCCTGAGCCGGGGAAGCCTCGGGCCAGCAACCGCAGCGCACTGCTCGCCGCGCTGCTCGGCATTCCGTTACTGGCCGCAGTGTTGCTCTCGGCGTTTGTCTGGCCGGCGTCGAGCATCGGCCCACGAGACCTGCCGATCGGCGTGACCGGTCCCCCGCCGGCCCTCGATGCCGTAGATGGGCAACTCGACCAGCGCGAGGGCGCTTTCAAGGTCACCTCCTACGCCGACGTGGCGGGCTGTGGAGGAGGCCATCAGAGATCGTGACATCTACGGAGCCATCGCGATCGGACCAGAAGGGACCCAGCTGCTGACCGCGACTGCCGCCAGCCCGGCCGTTGCCCAACTCTTGGCCGAGTTGGCCCGCGGCATCGGGCAGGCGCAGGACAGTCCCGTCGAGATCCGAGATGTCGTGGTCACCGATCCGGACGATGCCCGTGGAACGGGTTTGGCAGTGACGGTGTTGCCCATGATCATCCTGGGTATTGCCATCGGAGCGATCAGTACCTTGCCGGCTCGGGATAGCGGCGGCCGCCTGGGCGTCGTGGCAGTCGGCGCAGTGATCGCCGGCCTGACCGGCGTTGTGCTGCTGCAGGTTTGGCTCGGAATCATCGGCGGAGACTGGTGGGTCAACGCAGCAGTCCTGACCCTTGCTGTCGGAGCCGTGGGTGCGACCGTCGCCGGCCTTGGCGCTCTGTTCGGCGAAGCTGGCATCGGCCTCGGTGCGCTGACTGTGATTTTGCTGGGCAACCCCCTGTCCGGAGCCGCGTCTGCCCCAGAACTTCTCTCGCAGCCCTGGGGCACGATCGGGCAGGCGCTACCCCCGGGCGCCGGTGCGACGCTGCTTCGCAGCACTGCCTTCTTCGACGGAGCCGGCGCTGCCGGGCCGCTGTGGACGCTGCTCGGCTGGTGGCTCTTCGGCGGCGGCTTGCTGGTGGTCGCTGGCCTGCGGGCACGACGGACCACAGCCCTTGCCGCCTGAGGCGATGAGCCAGCGTGGACTCGACGCGACGCGAGGTCATCGACGCGATCGGCCTGCGCATCTCACCCAAGACGTCGAGCAGTCAGCGGCCATGCACACATAACTAGAGATATGCGTGCACATCCTGGCCTCAGCCCATGTGCGGATAGCGGTGGTCCGTAGCTGGGACGAAGGTCTCCTTGACCGTACGAGGCGAGACCCAGCGCAGCAGGTTCAGTGGCGAGCCTGCCTTGTCGTTGGTCCCGCTGGCTCTAGCCCCACCGAAGGGTTGCTGCCCGACGACTGCACCGGTCGGCTTGTCGTTGATGTAGAAGTTGCCCGCCGAGAATCGCAGCCGGTGCAGCGCGTTGTCGATCACCTGGCGATCGGTCGCGAAGATCGAACCGGTCAGCGCGTACGCCGCGATGTCGGCTGCCTGATCCACCACGGCCTCGTAGTCGCCATCGTCGTAGACGTGTACGGCCAGGAATGGACCGAAATACTCCTTGGTGAAGACCTCATGGGTCGGGTCGTCGCTGGTGACCACCGTCGGGCGTACGAAGAAGCCCTCCGAGTCGTCCGCGCTGCCTCCGGCCAGCACTGTCAGAGCCGAATCGGCTCGGGCCATGTCGAGCACTCCGGACAGGCGATCGTAGGAGCGCCGGTCGATGACTGCCCCGCCGAAATTGCTGAAGTCCGCCGGATCGCCGTAGGTCAATGACCCTGTGGTGTCAGCGAGTTCGTCGCGTACGCCGCTGTCCCAGAGCGAGCGCGGCACGTAGGCGCGGGAGGCAGCCGAGCACTTCTGGCCCTGGTATTCGAACGCTCCGCGCACCAGTGCGGTGACCAGCCCAGCCGGGTCCGCGCCGGGGTGGGCGATGACAAAGTCCTTGCCGCCGGTCTCGCCGACCAGCCTCGGGTAGGACCGGTATCGGTCGATCCCGTTGCCGACGGTGCGCCACAGGTGTTGGAAGGTGGGCGTGCTGCCGGTGAAGTGGATGCCGGCCAGGTCTCGATGGGTCAGCGCGACCTCGCTGATCGCCGTACCGTCTCCGGTGACCAGATTGATCACGCCGGGCGGAAGTCCCGCCGCCTCCAGCAACCGCATGGTGAAGTGCGCGGACAGCTGCTGGGTCGGCGAGGGCTTCCAGACGACGGTGTTGCCCATCAGCGCGGGCGCGGTCGGCAGGTTGCCCGCAATCGCAGTGAAGTTGAACGGGGTGATGGCCAGGACGAAGCCCTCCAGCGGGCGGTAGTCGCAGCGATTCCACACTCCCTTGGCCGACTGCGGCTGTCCGCCCAGGATCTCGTGGGCGAAGCTGACGTTGAACCTCAGAAAGTCGATCAGCTCGCAGGCCGAGTCGATCTCGGCCTGGATGACGGTCTTGCTCTGGCCGAGCATCGTGGCCGCATTCAGCCGAGCCCGCCACGGACCGGACAGCAGGTCGGCGGCACGCAGGAAGACCGCGGCCCGTTCCTCGAAAGCCAGCCCCCGCCAAACCGGAGCTGCTGCGGCTGCTCCGTCTATGGCGGCCTGTACGTCGGCGGCGACCGCGTTGGCCGTCCGACCCAGGACGTGTGAATGCCGTTGCGGACTGACCACGTCGATCGACTTCCCGTCGGCCATGCGTTGCTTTCCGGCGATCGTCATCGTCAGTTCGGTGGTCTGCGAGCCCAGGTCCTTGAGGGCGGCTTCGATGCCGGCTCGTTCGGGAGATCCTGGCGCATAGTCCAGGATCGGCTCGTTGACGGGGACGGGCAACGTGGTCACGGCATCCATAGCTCCCAGCTTCGCAGCCTCCTCGCCGTTATGCGCATAAGGGTCACGCTGGTGCGGGCGGATTTCGCCGTTATGCGCATAACGGCGGCTCAGAGGAGTTCGAGCAGCGGGCCCAGTTCCTGAGGCGCGTACCAACCGAGTTCGTGGGCCTCGGCTTCGTCGACGGTGAACTGGGCGTCGTCGCTGCCGAGGTCGGCCTCGATGACCACTGCCGTCGCTGCCGCCACGGCCGGCTCGGCCTCTGCGCCATCGACATGCAGGCTGACCACTGTGGCCGCACTCAGATCGCCAAGGAATCGCACTGACCCACGGCCGGCGCCCGGATCGGGTTCGACCTCGGAGTCCGGGACGTCGGCGGTGATAACCACGCGCCTGCGGGCAGCCGAAGGGTCGGCATCGACTCTGCGCAGGGAGAGGCGCGCCGCCTCCAGCAGAGCTGCGTACTCCAACTCCTCGAGGTCGTTCTCGATGTACCACTCGCGAAAGTCCGAAGTGACCGCGGTCGCCGCCCTGGGTCCGGGCAGCACCTCGTCGTCGCGAAGCCTGATCAGTTCACTGGTCGTCGACGGGAGGTAGATGCGCATCAGCCGGTCCCCGATGCGGTGTCGGTCATCTGCTCACTAGCGCTGTGCAGGGCGGTGTCGAGGACCGTACGACGGCGGCGGTGGTCCATCAGATTCCCACCCATGGCGGTGAGATCGGCCGGCCCGGGGCAGAGCAAGCGCACGTGGGTATCGGTGGCCTGCACCTTCGCGATCTCGCGAAGCACCCGCTTGGTCGTCAACCGCCGCCAGCGGCGCTCCAGGCTTGCGATCGGTGAACGCGGACGGTCGTAGACCCGCGAGACCATCGGTGCGATCACCACGACCTCGTCGAGTCCCGCCCCGGCCAGCAGGTCCACGCTGGTGCTCGACAGCGCTCCCCCGTCCACATAGGAATGCCGGCCGATCGCCACCGGGTGATACCAACCGGGGATCGAGCAGGATGCCTGGACGGCCTGGCTGAGCCTGGCGGGGACCGAGCCCAGCCGGCCGAAGACCGTTCGATCGCCGGTGAGGTAATCCATGGCAACGATCCAGGTGTCGCGGGCGGGCCAGCCCTCGGCGCCGTCGGCCAAGTGGTCCAGCATTCGCTCGAGGGGGGTCAGATTGGCCTGGCCGCGCGGCAACATGCCACTCATGGCGGCCAGCGGTGGAATACGGGCCGGGTGCTTGAGAACCGAGAGCAGCAGGCCGGGCGACCCCAGCCCCAGCCGAGGCAACGGAGGGCGAGTAGTGCCGCCATCCACGTCGTAGTTCCAGTCGACGTTTCGATCGTCTGCCAGTGAGATGCCCAACTGATGGCGCAGGATCGTGTCGGTGCCTACGCCGAGCCCGAGCATGGCTGCCAGAACTGAGCCGGCCGACGTGCCCACCCGGATGTCAGCGTCCCGCGCATCGAGGCCGGTCTCCTGCTCCCAGGCATGCAGCGCAGCCACCGACCAGGTGAATCCCAGAACACCACCGGCGCCGAGCACGATTCCATGACGGGTCATCCCGGGACGGTGTCCAAGAGCTCGGCAAGGCTCTGCTCGATGAGATCGGCCAAGATGTCCACATCGGACATCGAGTCACGATCGGCGTTGAGTCCGTAGTAGACCCCGCCGTCGTATGAGGTCAGCCCGATGGACACCCCTTGGCCTTTGGCGAGCGGGACAACAGGAAACACCTCCAGCATCCGTGCGCCAGCGCCGTACAGCGGGAACTGCGGTCCTGGAACGTTGGTGACCACCAGGTTGAACAGCCTTCGCGACAATGAGCTTGCCGCCCGCGCGCCCAGTGCATGCAGGGTCGGCGGTGCGAATCCGGACAGTGCCACCAGAGCGGTCGCACCGATCGACTGGCCGGCGTCCTTGTGTCCCTGCATCGCGTAGCTGACCCGGGACAACCGCATCTTGGGATTCGGTTCCCCGACCGGGAGGTCCACGAAGTAGGAGGACACCTCGTTGCCCGGCGACCCGCTCTGATCCGTCGTGCGCACCGACACCGGGACCATGGCGCGCACCGACGTGCTGGCCACGACCGGCTCACCGCGGTAGAGCAACCACTCCCGCAGTGCCCCGGCAACAGTGGCCAGTACGACGTCGTTGACCGTGCCGCCGTGTGCCTTTCGTACGTGCTTGTAGTCGTCGAGCGGGGTACGTGCGATCCCGAACCGACGCTGGGCGCCGATCTCGGCGTTCAGCGGACTGTCCGGCGCCTGGCTTGCGGCCATCCGCGCGGCGGCGGCCAGGCCTCCCACGGCATCGATCACCCGGTTCGCGGTGTGCTTGATGTCCGCGATCCCGCCTCGGACGGAATCGACCACAGTGGACGGACGCTGCAGGTATTCGGCCACCGCATCACCGACCAGCTGGAGAGAGCCGGGCTGCGGCACGGGCGCCCAGAGATCCTCCGGGCTCTCCCGCGGCGTCGGCGTCACGTCGAGGATCACCTGGCCGATGTCGAGGGCGCCGATCCCGTCGACCATCGCATGGTGGGTCTTGCTGATCACCGCAAACCTGTCGTCGGCCAGGCCGTCGACGACGTAGAGCTCCCACAGTGGCCGGTGCCGGTCCAGCGGCCGGGACATGAGCCGACCCACCAGTTCCAGCAGCTGGGCATCGGAACCGGGCTTGGGTAGGCCCGAGCGCCGGACATGGAAGTCGATGTCGAAGTCGGCGTCGTCCACCCACACCGGGTTGGCCAGGTGCCCGGGCACCGAGCGCACGAGTTGCCGGTAACGGGGAACCAGACTCAGCCGCTTCTCGACGAGCTCGACGATCCGAGCGGAGTCGAAGCCGTCCTCGGGGCTCTGGAAGATGGCCAGTCCACCGACGTGCATCGGGGTGGTCGGTTCCTCCAGGTACAGGAACGACGTATCCAGCGCGGAGAGCCGATCAGCCATCCGCCCACTGTGTCAGATCGCGGCAGCGCGGCAGCGCTGCTCGGACTCTTGTCGGAACCGCCGGTCACGTACGGCACGCAACCCGCAACGCTGGCCGGGGAATGGGACCGTCCTCAATGGTTGTCAGCTCAGCGCCGCCCGGATCGGCGGCGGGTGCGCTGACCGGTGGGAGCGGCCAGCCCGACCAACGATCCGGCCAGATCCCGCAGCGCTGCGCGCAACGCTGACCCGCTGGCCACTTCGGCAAGGGTCCGACCGGCCGCCAGCGCTGCATCGGTCGCCTTGCTGTCCTGCGGCAGGAAGCAGGGATCGCGTACGCCGGCAAAGCGGTCCAGCGCACCGGCAATCTCCCTGTGCACCTCTCCGGGCACGACCACCGAGCGGGTGCGGTTGACCACCACCCGCGGGGTGACCTCCGGAAGGGCCTCTCGGAGCTCGGCCAGCGCGCGAACGGTCCGCTGCAGGGCGACGGGGTCCGCACCGCTGACGCAGAGCACGACGTCGGCTTCGGTCAGCAGGGCCAGCGTTGCTCCGTTGCGCCGCGGGGCCGCGGTGTCGTAGGACAGCTCCTCGTCCTGTTCAAGGCAGAAGCCGCAGTCCAGCACCACCATCTCGGCCAGCGCCCGCGAGCGTTCCAGCACCGAGACGAGACTGCTCGGGCGCAACTCCGGCCAGCGATCGGCCCGGGACAGGCCGGTCAGCACACGCAGGTTCGGGGACACCGCCCAGGCAATCCGGGCCAGCGCCGCTGCATCCAGCGTCCCGGCGCTGGCCGATCGCGCCGCTGCTGCCACCCCCGGCGACTCGTCGAGAAGACCGAGGTACTGGGCGACGACGCCGCCGTAAACGTCCGCGTCGATGAGCATCGTGGGGATGCCGAGCCGGCTCGCTTCATCTGCCATGTTGACCGCCACCGTCGTCCGGCCGGGGGCACCGGTGGGACCCCAGACGGCGACGATTCGTCCTCTCCCCACGGGTTGGGCCGGCGGCGGGAAAGGCGTCCCGAGGCGGGGCCTGGCCGCTCCCGGATCACCGAGGTCGAACCGGACCGAGGTTTCTCCCGAACCCGCTGCTGCCTCGCGCAGCGCCGCTGCGATCAGGTCGGCGCCCGCGTCGGCAGGCAGAATTTGGCCCACACCCAGCTCTCGGAGCCGGTTCTGGGCCACCTCGTCGCCGGGGTCGAACAGTCCGACGACGGCAATTCCAGCCGCGGCCAGCCGGGTCACGGCATCCCGGTCGAGGCGACGCAGTTCGGCCGACAGCAGCGCCGCACGTGCGGTGCCGGCCGCCGCCGCAGATAGCAGTTCGGCGAGGTCGACGCAGCGACGAACCACGGTGACACCGTGGTCGGCGCGGTCCAGTTCCCCGACGAGCTCGGCCTCCCAGGTGGCCCCGGTTACGGCCGTGAGAACGGGCAGGCCCATCAGTTCGTCGGCGTCGCAGGTGTGGAGCTGGCTGGGGGCTGGGTCCCGGTCGGCTCGTCCTCGTCCCCGTCCTCGTCGTCGTCCGCGCTCGGCCGAGACGTCGACGCGCGTACGGCAAGGGCAAGCTCTTTGCCGGCGATGGCGGCGAACACGCCGGGAGCCTGGTCCGCCTCGACCGAGATGACCACCTGGATCGTGGAGCTACCGATCGAAAGCGCCCCATCGGAACGGCCCGCGATGAGCTGAACCACGGCCGCCTCCACGACCACCGTCACTATCCCCGATGACGGTGACACCGGCGATGCCGGTGTGTCAGTGCCGGTGTCGGTACCCGGCTGCCCTGGATCCGGGACGCTCGGCGCGGCCGCGGTCGGTGTGGCATCGATCGCGTAGACGTCGATGAGTTGGCCCCGCTGCAGGCTCGGCGGCACGAAACCCGCCGCGATCGGTAGGGCGATGTCCACCAGCGTCGAGGTCTCGGCCAGTATCGAGGCAGCTACGAGCTCACCGGCGCCGACCGGAGCACTGAGCACGCGTCCGATCGGGTCTGTCGAGGTCAGCAGGTAGGCATCCCCGGCGTCGGACAGGCGTACCGAGACCGCGCGCAGGTCGTCCCCGGTCAGGACGGTGCCCGCTGCCAGGTCGGCCGCTGCGGCCCAGACCATGTCCGAGGTGTCGGCTGCGGTGACAACCCGGGCGCCGACGACAACGCTGACCAGGACGAGCAGTATCCCGGCGATCAGCCGGAAATTCAGCCATTTTGGTGCGTGCAGGCGCCCTGGTGCCGGCGAGATTGCCGACGAACCCGCCGTGGGCGCAGGACCCGACGTATGCACCATGACATCCCCCTGACCCCGTACCCGCTGTCACCGCACATCTGCGGTAGGTGACGAGGCGATGATCCACCATCACAACGAAGCCCGCACACTCCGTCCACAGTCAGACGCGGATCGAATGCCGATTGGACAAGCACTCCATCCACAACGTGTGGGCACGGCGAGACCCTTGTTTGTCACACTGAGCAGCACCAGCACGTACTGACCCAGCCGACGCGCGCTCCCGCCTTGCGCCCTGGCCGTTTGGAGAGGAGCACCGGTCATGCCTCCGCAGCGCTTTCTGACCCTCGACGACGTCGCCGAGATTCTCAACATCTCGTGGTCGCAGGCCTATGCCCTGGTCCGCAGCAAAGAGCTCTCGGCCATCCAGATCGGCGGGCGTAATCAGTGGCGGGTCGAGATCACCCAGCTGGACGCCTACATCGAGCGCAAGTACGCCGAGGCCGCGGTGGTTCTGGACGCCGAACACAGCGCCGGAGCCAAGGGCCAGGAGACCTCAGCAGCGACCGATCGAGCCGAATCGGCTTCCGAGCACCTCTGACCTGCCTATGCAACCGCCGCCCGATGGGGTAGACCACTGCACATGATCATCGTGCTGGCCCAAGCCACTGCCCGACCTGAGCAC
>JACCQS010000182.1 GCA_013814015.1 Geodermatophilaceae bacterium
GGAATCTCAAAGACGAACTCGAAGCGCACGAGACTGGGCAATAATGAGAGTGCATCTGGTCAGCGATGTGCACGGTGCGGTCGAGCCACTGCGCCGTGCCGGCCAAGAGGCCGACGCGCTGATCTGCTTGGGCGACCTGCTCTGCTTTCTCGACTACTTCGACTACGAAGCCGGCGTCTTCGGGTCGCTGTTCGGACCGGAGGCCGTCGCGCGTCTCGTGCAACTGCGTACCGCCGGCCGCTTCGAGCAGGCTCGCGACTGGTCCCGCTCGCTGTGGGCCGGTCTGCCGGATGCGCGAGCGGCCATGGACGAAGCGATCGACGGGCAGTACGCGGAGTTGTTCGCCGCCATGCCGACACCCACCTATGCGACGTACGGCAACGTCGACATCCCGGATCGTTGGGACAAGCACGCCCATTCCGGTGTCCGGATTCTCGACGGAAAGGTCGTCGAGATCGGCGGCCTGCGGTTCGGCTTCGTCGGCGGTGGGTTACCGACACCGATGCGGACGCCGTACGAGATTTCCGAGGATGCCTACGCGGCCAAGGTCGAAGCACTCGGACCGGTGGACGTGCTGTGCGCGCACATCCCGCCGGCCGTACCGGAACTGACCTACGACGTCCTGGCCCGCCGGCTCGAACGCGGCAGTTCTGCGTTGTACGACGCCATCGTCGAGCACCAGCCGGCTCTGATGTTCTTCGGACACGTCCATCAGCCCCTCGCCGGGCGGTACCGGATCGGTCGCTCGGAGTGCATCAACGTCGGGCACTTCGCCCGTACGAAGGTTCCCTACGTCCTCGATCTGTGATGGCTGGGGCGTCAGTAGTCTTGGGCCATGGCCGATCAGTCCCAGCAATCCATCGAGATCGCCGCGCCCGCCGCGGACATCATGGCTGTGATCGGTGACTTCGCGGCCTATCCCGAGTGGACCGGTGCGGTCAAGAGCGCCGAGGTGCTCGAGGAGGACGAGGCTGGCTGGGCCAAGCAGGTGCACTTCGTCCTCGACGCCGGAGTGGTCAAGGACGACTACGTCCTTGGCTACGAGTGGACCGATGACACGGCGGTCCACTGGCATCTGATCAGAGGTCAGATGCAGAAGTCCCAGATCGGGTCGTACGTGCTGCGCGAATCAGGGAACACCACGAACGTGACGTACACGTTGACTGTGGACCTCGCGATCCCGATGCTCGGGATGTTCAAGCGCAAGGCGGAGAAGGTCATCATGGATACCGCCCTGAAGGAGCTCAAGAAACGCGTAGAGGGCTGAGCAGTAGCGTGCGGATCCTTCTGTTCACCGGCAAGGGCGGCGTGGGCAAGACGACCGCCGCTGCGGCGACGGCACTTCGGCTCGCCGAGCGTGGACACAAGACGCTGGTCATGTCCGCAGATCCGGCACATGCGCTGGCTGACGCGCTCGGCGGTGGAGTCCTGGGCGATCGCCCCACAGAGGCCGCGCCGGGGCTGATGGCCTGTCAGGTCGACGGACTCGCCCGGCTGCAGCAGCAGTGGGCCGGCGGCGGCGACTGGCCGACGATCACCGACCAGCTCAGCGCGGCACTGTCCGCGGGCGGGCTGGATCCCCTGGTGGCCGAGGAATTGGCCGTGCTGCCGGGGCTCGAGGAGTTGATGATCCTGCTGGCGTTGGGCGAGGAGATTGCGGCCGGCCGGTACGACGCCGTCGTCGTCGACTGCGCACCCACCGGCCAGACGCTGCGGTTGCTTGCCCTGCCTGAGGTGCTCGATCGCTACCTCGAGCGGCTCTATCCGACCCACCAGCGGATGCTGCGTTCACTGGGTCTGCTCGGTCGGGACCGGCCGTCCGCTTCCTCGCGCGGTGGCAAGGCTGGAGTTCAGGAGTCGTTGGCGCTGGCGGTCTCCCGGCTGCACGAGAGACTGGTGGCCCTACGGCAGGTGCTGACCGATCCGGCGATCACCAGGATCCGGCTGGTGCTGACCCCCGAGACGTTGGCCCTTGCCGAGGCTCGCCGCGCCGCGACTGCCCTGGCGCTGTTCGGGTATGCCGTCGACGGGGTCATCGTGAACCGGGTGGTCGAGGATGGTGAGCTGGACATCCCCGGTGCTCCGTCATGGCTGGGGGCCTGGGCCGCCTCGCAGCGTCGGGTGCTCGCCGATGTGGCTGCCAGCTTTCCCGAGCTGCCGACTTGTGTGGTGGGCAACCATGGCGTCGAGCCGGTGGGCATGAAGTGTTTGGGCGAGGTGGCCGATCAGCTGTACGGGATCACCCCGCAAGACGCTGATCCGCTGGCCGGCCGGGAGCCTGCCGCGCTGATGCAGGTCGTTGCCGAGGGGAAGGACTACCTTTTGCGACTTGCCATGCCCCATGTGCAATCGGCTGAGCTCACCGTGCAGCGGGTCGGCGAGGAACTTGCCGTCAGCGTCGGAGGTCATCGCCGCCTGGTGGCCCTGCCCGGCCTGCTGTCCCGGTGCCGGATCGTGGGCGCGGCACTGGCCGACGGGGTCCTGAACGTACGGTTCGAACCGGATCCCGACCGGTGGCCCGAGGATCTGTTCCGCGCAATGAGCACCGCAGCGACCGGCGGAGCCGAGCAATGAGCACCGAAGCAGGACCGGCGTGAGTGCCGCCGCCGCGGGCGAACCGGTGGGTGGCCCGGCGCAGGAGGCCCGGCGGCTGGTCGAGGCCCTCAGCGAGTGGGCATCCAACCGGCTCGGCCCGGCTCAGGAGCATCTGGCCACCGGGTCCCCGGAATGTCAGATCTGCCCGGTGTGTCAGGTCATCTCAGCTCTGCGCGGAGATCGTCCCGAGGTGCTGGCCCGGCTCGGTGATGCATGGACCGCGTTTCTCGGCGTACTGACCGATCCTGCCCGAGAGCAGACCGCCTCCACTCCGTCCGAAGCTGCCCGCCCGGCTGCCCCCGGAGTCCCCTCGGGCGCTGGAGCCGACCCGATGGCGCCCGTCCGGCCTGTGCAGAACATCGATGTCCGGTGAGTGGCCGGCTACTCACGCTCGGAATCGACATCGGTGGCACCAAGATCGCCGGCGGTCTCGTCGATGACTCCGGCGTGGTCGTGGACTGTGTCCGTCGAGAGACGCCCGGCCACGCGATCGAAGCCGTCGAACACGCCATCGTTTCCGTGGTCGACGAGCTCTGTGCCCGGGCGAGCGTCGAAGGACATGGGGACGTCGTTGCGGTCGGCATCGGCGCCGCCGGATGGGTGAGCTCTGATCGGTCGACCGTGCTGTTCAGTCCGCACCTGGCCTGGCGCAACACGCAGCTACGCGCGGATCTCAGCGATCGAATGTCTTTGCCGGTGTGGGTGGACAACGACGCGAACGCGGCCGCCTGGGCGGAGTACCGGTTCGGCACGGCCCGTGGTCACGACACGGCTGCCTGCGTCACCCTCGGCACCGGGATCGGCGGCGGCGTGATCTCGGCCGGTCGATTACAGCGCGGTGCTTTCGGGGTCGCGGGGGAATGGGGGCACACCCGCGTCGTACCGGATGGCCGTCGGTGCGTGTGTGGAAACCGCGGGTGCTGGGAGCAGTACGCCAGTGGACGGGCACTGGCCCGGGCCGGCAAGGAGCTGATCGAGGTGGCCCCGGCCGCTGCGAGTGCCTTGTTGGCCACGGTGGATGGGGACGGCTCCCGGTTGACCGGTGCCGACGTCACTGCGGCCGCCTTGGCCGGAGATCCTGCTGCCATCGAGCTGGTGCGCGAGGTCGGAACTTGGCTCGGCGAGGGCATGGTCACGATCGCGATGATCGTCGATCCCAGTGTCATCGTCGTGGGAGGCGGGGTGGGCGCACTCGGTGAACTGCTGCTCGGGCCGGCCCGCGAGCGGTTTCTCGCGGTGCTGCCAGGGCGGGGATACCGGCCTGCTGCTGAGATCGTCGAAGCCCGTCTTGGTGCCGATGCCGGAATGATCGGGGCGGCCGATCTCGCTCGCAACAAACTGGGCTGATCCATCCCCGAGGGGGCCACAGATCGTCGGATCTAGACTGTGCGCTTCCGCTGGATGACAAGGGGACAACCGACGTGCTCGATGTGACACGGACTTTCGTGGTGGCCAAGCCGCTCGACGAGGTGGTCAGCTATCTCAGGGACTTCGCCAACACCGAGCAGTGGGATGCCGGCACCGTCTCTACTACGCGGGTAGGCGACGGCCCGATCGAGGTCGGTGCCCGTTGGCGGAATGTTTCGGAGTTTCGCGGCCGAAAGACCGAACTGGAGTACCGCCTGACCCGGGACGAGGCCCGCCGGTTGACGTTCGTCGGAAAGAACAAGACTGTCACGGCCACCGACGACCTGCACTTGCGCGAAGTGGACGGTGGGACCGAGATCAGCTACCAGGCGCATTTCGACTTCCACGGGCTGGCCCGTCTGGCGGAGCCGTTCCTCAAGGGAGCACTTGGCACGTTGGGTGACAAGACCGAGGCGCAGCTGCGCGAGACGATCAACAATCGCTGATCCGATCGATCGCGGCAGGCAGCGGCATAGTCTCGACCGATGCCGCCGATCTCATCTGACCCCGGCCACGGGGCCGCCACGGGAAGCTTTTCGGGAGATCTTGCTCAGCGCCGCCGTAGATCATCTCGCGGGACCTGCAGCCGCTAACCAGGTTGTGGGAACTGCGTGGGCACTCGGCGGACGTCGCCCGACGGCTTGCCCGGCTACATCTGGCCGTCGCCAGGGGACTGGTCTTCGACTACCTGATCACCGGAGACGAGGCCGAAACTCGAGAGGTGGTCGGGTTCTTTGCCGCACACACGCA
>JACCQS010000196.1 GCA_013814015.1 Geodermatophilaceae bacterium
AGCCTGCTGCGCTCGACCTGGCACCTGTCTGCCCCTGGCGTCGAGGCGCTCGGCAAGGAACGCCGGCCGGTCATCGCGGTACTGAGGCGGATCTGGACACTGATCCCTTACTCATCAGTGAGCGGCAACAGGCGATTCGCGACCGGTACACCGTGACTGTGCCCGATCAGCGGCTGGACTTCCGGGTCGCCGCTGCGATGGCCGTCGCCCTGGACGCGCTGCAGAGCCGGTGAGCACTTCGTGGTCAGCGGTAGGGATCCTGTTCCCACGCGGCCTGCTCCGACGACCCGGCTGAGGGTGTGTCGGCTGTCTGATCGTTCTTGCGGCTGCGGAGTTCGCTGACCAGAAGGAGGACACCAGCCCCGATCAGGACGACCCAGAGGGGCGCGGCTCCGAAGCGCGGGAGATCCAGGACGCCGACCGTGAGCGAGACGACGCTGAAGAGCAGGAACACCAGACCAGCGACGAGCGCGACCACGTCGAATCTGCGCTGTGGTTGTTGGTCAGCCGACACGAGTCACCTCCGCGTTTCCGAACCGTACGTCGATGTCGAGGATCAGTTCGGCTTCGTCGTCAGTCTGTGGTCGGTCACGTGAGCCCGGGTAGGAGCCGTCGATGGTGTTCCGATCTCCGAACGCCGACACCGAGCCGAAGGTGGCTTCCCCATTGAGGATGACGTTGGTATCCCGTGGCACGAGAATCTCGAAGTTGCCCATGGTGACGTCCACCCGGATCGTCGTAGGGTCCTCGGCGCTGAACTCCAAGTCGGACAGGTCAAGGGTGCTCTGGCCCATCAGAACCTGGTAGCTGTCGCGCAGTTGTTCTGTGGAGACCGGTCGATAGTTGCGTTCACCGAAGCTTGCCTCGTCGAATCCTCCGCTGGAGTCCACCGCAGAGGTGACGAACAGGCCGAAGGAGAGGATCAGCCCCAGCGTGATCAATCCGGTTTTGCTGCGCCGCCAAGGCCCGAAGGCGGTCACCAGCAGCGCAGCTCCGACGCCGGCTACGGCGAGAGCGAAATAGACAGAGGGGTCGAGTGACCAGCCCCCGTACCGGCTGCCCAGGGCAACGATGCCGAGGCCGATCAACAGGATGGCGACGGTCACACCGGGAACCGGAGAACGTGGTCCCTTGGGTACGACCGGCGCCGGCGGCGGTCCGTAGCCGGACGTTTCGCGTTGCGTATCCGGGCCATAGCCGGCGTCTTCGGAACCTGAGCGTTGCCGGCCGCCCGCCCGTGACCAGATCTGCCGGCCGTCGTCACGTGGCATGAGGACGGCGAGGGCGAGATAGAGCAGGATGCCGGTTCCCGCGGCGAAGACGAGGGCCACGAACCCGACCCGGAACAGGATCGGATCCACGCCGGTCTGCCGGCCGAGGCCGCCGCAGACCCCGGTGAGGACCCGGTCGGAAGAACTGCGCTGCAGCCGGGATGCCAATCGAGGCGGCGGCGGCGGCTGGTAGCCGGATCGAGGGCCGGCCGCAGAATCCCAGGTCGTTCCAGGGGTACCGAACCCGCCGCCTGGGGATGCTGGCGGTTCAGCGCCGAAGCCGGCAGTCGTAGGAGCAGGACCGGTCGGCTGCTCGAGGGGAACCTCAGCGGTCGGGTGCCGCGGGCCGGCTTCGCCCTCCTGGGCCGGGCCGGTGACTCCGGACACATCGCTCGTGTCGCTCGTGTCGCTCGTGTCGGTTGAGTCGGAGGTGTGATCGTCGGCGAAGGGCCGTGGTTGGTCGGATGATCCGGGCGGGTTCGTGGTCATGCCGATGATCCTGCGCGCGACCGAGCGCTACCGGCATCAGGAAGCACCCTGAGCGAGACCCCTAATCTGGCTGACCTGTCCGTCCGGGGCTCACCGGATGGCTGCCCGGGCCGCGGCATGTGACGATCGTGGGGTGAGCACGACAGCCCCGGTACGCCCACCGCTCGTACGAGCCCATGACGATCGTCTCGTCTCCGGGGTCTGTGCTGCGGTGGCCCGGCATCTGGGTATGGATCCGCTGATCGTGCGTGGGGTGTTCGTGGCGTTGGCACTCGGCGGGATCGGCGTGCTGATCTACGCCCTGCTCTGGGTGTTTCTGCCCCAGGCCGACACCGCCGGGGTGCAGCCCGACCTCGCCAAGCAGAACGCGGCCGAACATGCCGGCACCAGCGGCCTGCGGCTGGCAGCGCTGCGGGACAAGCCGTCGTTGGCGATCCTGCTGATTGGCGTTGGCGGGGCCTTGCTGCTCACCCAGATCGGTCCGTTCGGCGAGGTTCGGGTGCTCTGGCCGCTTGTCATCGTCGGGATCGGCCTGGCCTTGATCTGGCGGCAGGTCGACGACCGGGATCTGCTCAGTCGTCGGAGCTTGCGATGGCGGTTGGCTGCCGGGGCACTGGTCACGGTCGTCGGGCTCGTCACCGTCCTGACCACCCTGAACCTGCTCGAAGTGACATGGCAGAGCTTCGTCTCGACGTTGCTGATCCTCGGCGGGGTGGGGCTGGCCACAGCGCCGTGGTGGCGCCGCCTCGTGGCCGAACGCAGCTCCGAGCGTCGCGCTCGAATCCGGGTCGAAGAGCGGGCCGAAGTTGCTGCGCACCTGCATGATTCAGTGCTGCAGACCCTCGCACTCATCCAGCGACATGCCGAGTCTCCGCGGGAGGTGAACCGGCTGGCTCGTGGACAGGAGCGGGAACTGCGCTCGTGGCTGTACGGCCACGCGGGGGAGGATTCGGCTACGTTTGGCGGTGCCTTGGAGAGGGCGGTGGCCGACATCGAGGCGTCCTACGACGTACGAGTCCAGTCGGTCGTCGTCGGCGATGAACCTGTGGATGAAGGACTGGCCGCTGTCGTACAGGCAAGTCACGAGGCGATGCGCAACGCGGCTCGCCATGCCGGAGTGCAGGACGTGTCGCTGTACGCCGAAGTCGAAAACGACGCGGTGACCGTGTACGTGCGAGACCGTGGGGTCGGCTTCGATCCGGACAGCATCGCCGAAGATCGTCGAGGCGTCCGACACTCGATTGTGGAGCGGATGGTTCGCCACGGTGGACATGCGCGGATCACGAGTACACCCGGGACCGGCACCGAGGTCGAGTTGCGGATGTCCCGGGTCGCGTCATGAGCCAGCTGCGGGTGTTCCTCGTCGATGACCACGCGATGATCCGGTCCGGCGTGCGGGCCGAACTTGGCGCCGATCCGCAAGCCTCGCTGGCAGTGGTCGGTGAGGCCGGAACCGTGGAGGATGCCGTGCGCGGAATCCTCCAGACCAAGCCAGATGTGGTGCTTCTCGATGTGCACATGCCCAATGGTGGTGGTCGAGCGGTGCTTGACCAGGTCCGGGGGCAGGCGCCTGGCGTACGTTTCCTGGCCTTGTCGGTATCCGATGCCGCGGAGGACGTGATTGGCGTGATCCGCGGTGGCGCAAGGGGGTACGTTACCAAGACAATCTCTGGCGCTGACCTGCGCGATGCGGTCACCCGGGTCGCCGCCGGGGATGCGATCTTCTCGCCGCGACTGGCCGGATTCGTCCTTGATGCTTTCGCCGCCGGTCCGTCGGCGGTGCCGGAAGACGTGGCCGAAAAGGCATTGGACCTGCTCAGTGCCCGCGAACGAGAAGTGATGCGGCTGCTGGCTCGGGGATACACGTATCGGGAGATCGGCCAGCAGCTGTTCATCTCGATCAAGACCGTCGAGACGCATGCCTCCAACGTGCTGCGCAAACTGCAGGTGTCCAACCGCAACGAACTCACCCGCTGGGCCGCCGACCGCCGCATCGTCTAGACCGTCCCAGCTCGAGGGACCCGGGCTCGGTCCGGATCTGGGGCTCTTGTGACGAACCCGCCGGCCCGCGGTCTGTCTATTCAGGGCCGGTCGGCGACACCCACACCGACACCTCGCCCGCCAACCGACCGTCGAGGACCGCTTGTGCACCCGCCCCAGTCATCCGCCAATCTCAGCCTGACCTTGGGGTGGGGCATACCGTCTCCACGTGCGTGAAGCGGTCGTCGCGGTGCTCCGACAGGATGATCGGGTACTGGTGATCCAGCGCGGTCCGCAGGTGATCCTGCCGGGCTACTGGACTCCACTCAGCGGCAGGATCGAACCCGGCGAGAGCCAGGAAGCGGCGGTTGTCCGAGAAGTCAGCGAGGAGGTCGGCCTACGAGTGACCCCGCTGGCGAAAGTCTGGGAGTGCCCCACCGACGACGGCGACTTCCTGCTGCACTGGTGGACCGCGGAGCCGGAATCGGATCAGGCTGCATCGGATCAACTCGTCCTTGCTCCCGAGGAAGTCAGCGACGCGCGATGGGTGACACCGGAGGAGTTCCTGCAGATGACGCCGACCTTCGCCGGCGACCGGGAGTTCTTCGAGCGGGTGCTCCCCGGGCTCTAAGTCAGAGGACAAAGCTGCGGATCAAAGTGGCGCGTGATCGATGACGCAGAGCGCAGGTCACCGGTTCCAATGTCTGGCTCAGTCATCCCTGGATCGTATGACCCACGGTGCGTGCGTTCAGGCGGTGTCAGGCCGTGGCGAAGATGTGGAACGCCTCGGCCAAGCGCCCCTCGGGAAGGCCGCCCATCTGCGCCTGGGCAGCGAAGGCCGTACGAACGAACCCCGCCACGTCCATGTCCGGCGTCTGGCTGACATGGCACTTGAGCGCGGAGATCTTGCGCTCGACCACGTCGGTGATGTCGACGTAGTGGTTCGGCTGCGGGCTGCCAACCTGCCAGACCTCACGGACCTTCCATGGCGCCAAGCTCTCGACGGCGAGCAGTTCGGGGTGGGCATAGGCATTGCGGGCGTCCGGATAGATCGCACGGAGGGTCGCCTCGCCGGCGACCAGGTGGTCGGGATGGCTGGCCCCGATCCGGCGGTAGTTGCGCTCAGGGGCTGAGGTCAGGACTCGATCCGGGCGTACGACGCGGATGACTCGGGCGATGTCGCGGCGGAGTTCGTGGGTGACGCTGAGGCGGCCGTCGGGATAGCCGAGGAAGATCAGGTCGGAGACACCGACCGCGTCGGCGGCCGCTCGTTGTTCGGCCTGACGGATGGCTGGGATCGCCGTGCGATCGACCGCGTCATCGAACCCTCCGGCGTCTCCGTCGGTGAGCAGGCAATAGGTGACCCGCAGTCCCGCATCGGTAAAGGTGGCGATGCTGCCTGCGGCACCGAAATCGACATCGTCGGGATGCGCCACGACAACGAGAACGCGTTCGACATCGCTGAGCGGGATGTACGGGGGAGCGGTCATCGGGGCGATGCTGGGCGCGAGGTCAGAGCCGCCCGCGGCCGGCGCGTAGCAACAGCATTGCCAACGACGTACCGGTCTCGCCGAGTTCTGTGGAGAACCGGGCGACTACCGCCTGCTCCCGGGCCAGCGACAGACGGGTTCCGCCAGCGGCCATCCGGAGTCGCCCGACCTGCTTGGAGATCTGGATCCGGCGGGCTACGAGTTCGACCAGGGCAGCATCGACCGCGTCGATCTCCAGACGCAGCTCGCCGATAGCTTCGTCGGTCTGCAGCTGAGTCAGTGGTCGTGATGTCAACGCGGTCGCGGGATCGGCCGGCGGGCCGGCGGAACTCTGGGCCTGCGACTCGGTCATGGTGATCACGGGTTCCTCCGAAGTGGGCGACCCGCGTCCGGGAAGAAAGAAACCCCGGGCTGGCGGGCCCGGGGTGTCTGTCGTGGACTGTGCTCAGTCAGCAACGACGGATACCGGAGGCCGGTACCCATAGTAAAACTCGCGAGCGCTGAAGAACACGCGGCGAGTATGCCACAACAGACGACGCCAGCCAACGCGGTGGCCGGCCTACACCCGCCCAACCCCGCGCAACAACGGGAAAGTCCGAGCTACGCCGTAGAGTCGCACTGACATGCCCTCCTTCGCACCCATCGACTACCTGCCCCGTAACGGGGACCGAGCTCTTGTCGAGGACGACTCCGCGGCCGGCGCTCGCGCGGCCGCTGCCGAGAGCGACCCGAGGGAGCGGCGCATCGCCGCACTCCTGGATGGTCTCAATCCGGCGCAGCGCGAAGCAGCGACCCACGAGGGCGGCCCGCTACTGATCGTGGCCGGCGCCGGATCCGGCAAGACCCGGGTGCTCGCACACCGGATCGCCTACCTGCTCGCGGCCCGAGATGTGGCCCCCGGCGCGATCCTGGCAATCACCTTCACCAACAAGGCCGCCGGGGAGATGAAGAACCGGGTGGCCGGCCTCGTTGGCGGCCGCGCCCGGGTCATGTGGGTCTCCACCTTTCACTCCATGTGCGTACGGATCCTGCGCGAGCATGCCAAGACGATCGGGTTCAAGAGCACCTTCTCCATCTACGACCAGGCAGACTCACAACGGCTGATGACCATGGTCGCCAGA
>JACCQS010000225.1 GCA_013814015.1 Geodermatophilaceae bacterium
CCCGTCTACATCCACGCTGCACGCTGCAGCGGGTACGCATCGGCCGGCCGGCTGCCCGAGCAGTTGGCCACCGGCCCCCGCGTCCTGCGCACCTATCGGGCTGACGACACGATGAACTATGACCACACACCGTCGTCACGGACGAGGCCGATCTCGAGCCGATCATCGAGCGTCTGCTCTCTGAACCCGACGTCGCGACGGTGCACGTGCGCACCTTGGCACCGCAATGCTTCCTCTTCAGCGTCGCGGCGGCTGGCGACGGTTCGGGTGGGCTGTGACGCTGGCAACACTCGGCGTCAGGCTGACGCCTGGCGTGACGACCCGGCGGCAGTTCGGTCGTGTCCCGACGGCGGCCACGCGCCGAATGGCGATCGGGCTACGGGACGACTAAAGGCGGCGGTGAGCAGCGGCCACTTGCTCAGCACCGGGGGTTCGCACTGCAGGACAGCCCGTCGGACGCGCGCTCCCTCGGAGGACTCAACGGCGGGTCAACTCTGCAGGGTGAGGCCGTCGGTGGCAAAGTCGTGCTCGACGTCATCGAGCCTTGTGAGCATCGACGGTCCCATGTGGGTCAAGATGAGCCGGTCGGTCGTCAGCTCGCCCGCGTGCTCACACAGGGTGCGGTAGCCCAGGTGATAGCGCACAAGCTTTTCGTACGTGTATGCCTCGCAGGCAAAGACGTCCGAGCCTTCGGCCGCCTTGATGAGCGCGGGCGTCCACGCGGTGTCACCGGAGTAGGCGAACGTGTCCTTACCTAAGTGCGCTCGCAGCGCCAGCGCTGGCGCACCGCTGGCGTGGTCGACCTCCCAGCTGTTCACGGTCAGTGGCCCGGTGTTGCGCGCGGCCCCGGCACCGTCGAGCTCGAGGATTTCGAGGTCGAATCGGCGCTGCACCGAGGTGGATCCGGGATAGAGCGTCTCCATCGCCGCGTGTAACCGGTTCTTTGTGCCAACCGGCCCCAGCACGGTCAGTGTCTTGGTGCGGCGGGTGAAGTGGGCGTCGAGGATGAGGAACGGCAGCCCACCGAAGTGATCGCCGTGCAGATTCCTGACCACCACCGCGTCCACCTCGCCTGGATCGAGGTGCTGGGCCTTTATGGCGGTCAGGCTGGTGGCGCCACAGTCGATGAGCGCGGTGTAGCCCTGCTCTTGGAGGCGGATGCATGTCTGGAACCGACCGCCGCTGCCGAAGGCATCCCCGCTGCCGACGAATGTGATCTCCACGTGGAGAGTCTTCCACCGCTGTGGATCCTCGCAACGACGATCGCCAATGCCGGCCAACCGCTACGCCGGGCGACGACCTGGCTGCCACAGTGGTTCCTCGCTGCTGCTGTTAGCGGCTCGGCTGAGAATGAACAATAGGTCGGATAGCCGGTTGAGGTAGCTGGTGACATACGGGTTGACGGCAGGAACGGCTAGGGCTCGCCGCTCGGCGCGTCGGCAGACCGTACGGCAGGTGTGCAGTTGCGCCGCCAAGAGGGTGCCTCTGGGGAGCACGAAGGATCGCAACTCCGGAAGGCCGGCGTTTACCCGGTCGCAGAGGCCCTCAAGCCAGATTACGTACTGCTCGTCGACGGTCGACTTAGGCGCGTTGTAGCCGTCGGAGGCGGCCGGGTGGCTGAGGTCCGCCCCGAGGTCGAAGAGGTCGTTCTGGATCTGTTGCAGCCAGCCGGCGAACCCGTCGGTATGAGTCCCTGGAGTGGCCGATGCCACGCCGAGGGCGGCGTTCAGCTCGTCCACAGCGCCGACCGCTTCGATGCGCGGGTGGGTCTTCGCTACGCGGCTGAGGTCAGCGAGGTGTGTCTGGCCGTCGTCGCCCAGCCGGGTGTAGATGCGGGTCAGGTGAACTGTCATCGCCATCGTCTCCAAGGTGTCGAAGAGGTCATCGGTGGGCGGGATACGATCGTGCTCAAGGTGGTGGATCACCTCGTCGAGCCGGCTTCGCAGCCGTTCGTGATTCGTGAGCTGTTGTTCCACCCGGGCCCGCTGCATCTGCGCGGTGGCGAGCAGGGGGGCCAGTCCGTCGGCGT
>JACCQS010000231.1 GCA_013814015.1 Geodermatophilaceae bacterium
GGCTACCAGCCGTCGGCGTTGGGTGCTCCCGGCGGTCCTGGTCAACGAGATCCAACCGCGTTTCGCCGAAGCAGCGATCATCCCGGCGATCGTCGTCTACGAGCGGGAGTCCGGCATCACCCTGGAGGACATCTCGGCGGCGGAGGACGACGTAGGCAGATCAGTGAGCTCAACGGCCTGGTCGGTGCCATCTCGCCGCCCATACCGTCGGAGGACGGTCAGGCACTGCAGGTGATCATTCCGCTGGACGCCAACCTCGGAGATGAACTGAGTACGATCGTCACCGACATCCGGGAGATCGTTGCCGACGGCGACATCGACTTCGTCTCCGTGACGGGCCCAGGCGGGATCATCGCCGACTTCGGCGAAGCCTTCGGTGACATCGATGGATTCCTGGTCATCGTCACGGCCCTCGTCGTGGCGTTCATCCTGGTGCTCGTGTACCGCAGCCCCGTCCTGCCCGTGGTCGTACTCGTCGGTGCGGCACTGGCTTTGGGTGTCTCAGCGGCTGTCGTGTACGGACTGGTCAAGGCCGAGGTCATCACTCTCAACGGACAGAGCCAGGGGATCCTGCTGATCCTCGTCTTCGGCGCCTCCACCGACTACGCATTGCTGCTCGTCTCGCGGTTCAGAGAGGAACTGCACCACAGCCAAGACAAGTACGACGCGATACGCAAAGCCCTTCGCGGGGCGCTGGCACCGATCGCGGCCTCCGCGCTCACCGTCATCCTCGGTGTCCTCTGCCTGCTCCTGTCCGACCTGAACTCCATCCGCGGACTGGGTCCGGTGTCCGCGATCGGAATCGCTGCGTCCCTGCTCGTCCAACTGACCTACCTGCCTGCGGTGCTGACTCTCCTGGGCCGCGGCGCCTTCTGGCCGCGTCGACCCAGAAGGGACGACACGACGTCGGGGGAGAGAGGGATCTGGGTGAAGGTGGCCGGCCTGGTGCAGACCCATCCCCGTCGCGTCTGGGTCGCCACTTCGCTGCTGCTGTTGGTCGCCGCCTCGTTCGTCTTCCAATTGCGGGTGGGCGGCGCTTCGCAGACCGACATCTTCCTGACCGAGGTCGACTCGGTCGCCGGTCAGGAGGCACTCGGGCGGCATTTCCCGGCCGGGGCCGGTTCCCCGGCCGTGATCATCGGAGCTGCCGACGACGTCGACGATCTGGTGGCCGCCGCTGAGTCGGTCGAGTCGGTGGACTCGGTAGCGGTAACCACGCAGGCCCGGCCTGGCGCGCCTGCCAGCGTTCCGGGTCCTCCGGACGGTGAGCCCAAGGTCGTCGACGGACTGGTCGAGATCAACGCCGTACTGAACGTCTCGGCCGATGGCGAAGTCGGCTACCAGGCCATCAGGGAACTGCGCGAGGTGGTCGGCGAGGTGGGGGACGGCAGCGCCCTGGTCGGCGGCTTCACCGCGCTCAACCTGGACACCCAGGACACCTCCGAGCGCGACCTGACGCTGATCATCCCGATCGTGTTGCTGGTGGTCTTCGTCGTCCTGGCCCTGTTGTTGAGGGCGATCGTGGCGCCGCTCGTGCTGATCGCGACCGTGGTGCTGTCCTACCTGGCCACGCTCGGTGTCGCCGAGCTGGTTTTCGATCACATCTTCGGCTGGCCGCCGGCCGACCCCGCCGTACCGTTGTTCGGCTTCGTCTTCCTCGTCGCCCTGGGAATCGATTACAACATCTTCCTGATGACCCGGGTCCGCGAGGAGTCGCTGAAAAGGGGCACCCGGCCCGGAATCCTGGCCGGCCTTCGGGTGACCGGAGGGGTGATCACCTCGGCGGGCGTGGTTCTAGCCGCGACCTTCGCCGCCCTAGGAGTCATCCCGATCCTGTTCCTGGCCCAAATCGCGTTCGTCGTCGCCTTCGGGGTGCTGCTCGACACCACGGTCGTACGGTCGCTGCTCGTGCCGGCGCTCACTCACGACATCGGCAGGGCCATCTGGTGGCCGAGCACGCTCTCCCGGGCGGACAAGTCCTAAGCTGATCCGCGGTGCGCGAAATCGTCGTCTTCAGCGGCAATGCCCACCCCCGGTTTGCCCAGCGAATCTGTGCTCACCTGGGGGTGGAACTCTCGCACGCCTCGATCATCAGGTTCAGCAACGACTGCCTGCAGGTTCAGTTGCAGGCCAACTGCCGGCAACGCGACGTGTACGTCGTACAGCCGTTGGTCCCGCCCACCCAAGAGCACCTCATGGAGCTCCTGCTGATGTTGGACGCGGCACGCGGTGCCTCGGCCTCCCAGATCACCGCGGTGATCCCGCACTACGCCTACGCCCGGTCGGACAAGAAGGACGCCTCGCGGATTTCCATCGGCGGCCGACTCGTCGCGGATCTGTTGATCACCGCCGGGGCCAACCGGATCATCACGATGGCCCTGCACGCTCCCCAGGTGCACGGGTTCTTCGGGGTCCCCGTCGATCACCTCACCGCCATCGGTGAACTCGCAGAGCACTTCCGCGGCCGCGACCTCAGCCAGACCGTCGTGGTCTCCCCGGACCTCGGAAACGCCAAGACCGCGACCCAGTTCGCCCGCCTGCTCGGTACGCCAGTTGCGGCCGGGAGCAAACGCCGGCTGGCCGACGACCGGGTGGTCATCGACGCCATCGTGGGTGATGTCGCCGGTCGGCACGCCATCGTGCTTGACGACGAGATCGCCACCGGCAGCTCCATCGTCGAACTGCTCAACAAGCTCTCCGACGACGGAGCCACCGGCGCGTCGGTAGCCTGCACGCACGGCCTGTTCACCGGCAAGGCCGTGGACCTGCTGGGCAGCCATCCGATGGTGACCGAGGTGGTCACCACGGACACCGTGCCGCCGCCGGAACAGGCTTGGGAGAACCTGCAGGTCCGATCAGTCGCAACCCTGTTTGCCGAAGCCATCCAGCGCAGTCACGTCGGTGAATCGGTGAGCAGCCTGTTCGACGGCGTCGACCCGGCACACGGTCCGCCGCAACAGCCGCTGCCCTTCGGCTGAGTGGGGCTGCTGACCCGGCCCTGCTGTGGAAAGCCGCGGCGGCATGCTGCTTCACCCGCCTAGCGTGCATAGCAT
>JACCQS010000254.1 GCA_013814015.1 Geodermatophilaceae bacterium
GAGCCGGTCACCACGACGGACCTGCCGCTGCCCACGGACCCGCTGCCGACCACGGACCCGCCCGGCCCGATCTGATCCGGATGGCGAGCAGGCCCGGTGCGCTCCGTGTGGCACTTACCCGCTGCGCCGCTATCGGTCGCCCCCCGCGTGTAGCGTCCCCCAACAGGGTGCGGACATGTGTCGACTCGACTAAGCGCCAAGCGCTTGTCCCCAGGACCAGCGACCTAAGTACTCATCACGGTTTCACACCACCCAGCGATCGCCGGTCGCAACACCGGTAGTTACCGGCTGTCCTACCGTTTCGGTGGAGCCGGTCGCCCTGGCAGTCGGGTGGCAACCGGCTCACGGGAACAATCAAGGTTCCGGTGAACGTGGGAAAGTGGAACTCCGTGGCTTTGGATCCTGCCACGGACTTCGCTGCACTCTTTCCCGGCATTGATGTCCGTGACCTGTCTCTCGTGGACCTCAATATCAATGCGGTGAGCACCGGCGGGATCGCGAAGGGCTATTTCGACTACCTGCGGTTCTCCCGCCAGTCCAGCGGTCAGATGCCGCTACAGGCGCAGGCTGACCTCGAGGCGGTCTACGCCGGGCAATACCCGAGCGTGACCCAGCGCCAGGGCCTGGAGGTCTCGATGGGATCTCCACACCTGAATTGGTTCAGCGGTGGGATCAGCCTGCCCGATTACTCCGGCATCAGCGGCACGTTCGAGGACTTCCTCCAGCATTCGTTGGTTCCCTTCATTCATGACCGGGACGGCCTGGTCAGCTACAACCACCCGTATGGGACCGGCAGCAGGTTCTCGCTGGATCAGCCGACCCAGGATGAGCTGCTGAGGCAGACGGCTAGCAGGATGGTCTCGAACGACGCGCTCGGCTCGGACATTCTCGAGGTCGGCTACCCGCTGCGCGGAGGTGTCGATCTGCGCCATCACATCGAGCTGTGGGATGTGTGCTCGCGCAACGCCCTGTTCCTGACGGGCAACGGAGTCAAAGATGCGCACCACGGGACCAACTGGGCGATGCTCAACAACGACTGGACGACCCTCAGCGTGGGCCCCGGGGTCGGACGAGGCCAGCCTCCTGCAAGCACTGCGGTCCGGACGAGCGTGGTTCGGGTCCCTCACCCGGTTCCGCGGAGCCCTCGACCTTCTAGCCGACGGAAACTGCCCGATGGGGTCGGCATCTGTATCAGCGTTGGCGCAGCGGCAACTTACTGCGACCGCCACCGACATTCCGGCAGGCGGCAGTCTGCAAACATCCAGGGCGGCGTGGACTACGCAGGACCGAGCCAACCCGCAGCGCTCAGCAGTGTGATCAGTGCCTATGAGGCCTCCGAACTGACGACGGGGAGCGTCGCAGTGTCGGTAGACACCAGTAACTCATCATTCGTCCGCACTCAAGTGCTCGACTCGACGGGCGCTGTGGTCGCCCCTTCGAATCCGGTGTGGCTACTGCGCGAAATGCCAGGCAGCGGAATCCCCGCGGCCCGCGCCAGCTGAGGCTAGATGTCGTAGTACATGGCGAATTCGTGCGGGTGTGGCCGCAACCGGATGGGGTCGATCTCGAACTCGCGCTTGTAGTCGATCCAGGTCCCGATCAGGTCCGGGGTGAAGACGCCGCCATCCAGCAGGTACTCGTGATCGTCCTCGAGGGTGTCCAGCACGGCGTCCAGGGAGGCCGGGACCTTGGCGATGTTCAGGGCCTCCTCGGGTGGCAGTTCGTAGAGGTCCTTGTCGATCGGTGCCGGTGGCTCGATCCGGTTCTTGATCCCGTCCAGGCCGGCCATCAGCATCGCCGAGAAGGCGAGGTAGGGGTTTGCCGACGGGTCTGGTACACGGAACTCGATGCGCTTGGCCTTGGGGTTGTCGCCGGAGATCGGGATCCGGCAGCAGGCCGAGCGGTTCCGGGCGGAGTAGACCAGGTTGATCGGAGCCTCATAGCCCGGGACCAGCCGGTGGTAACTGTTGACCGTCGGGTTGGTGAAGGCCAGCAGCGACGGCGCGTGGTGCAGGAGCCCGCCGATGTAGTGCCGGGCGAGGTCGGACAGGCCGCCGTACCCGGTCTCCGCGGCGAAGAGCGGATCGTCGCCCTGCCACAGGCTCTGATGACAGTGCATGCCTGAACCGTTGTCGCCGTACAGCGGCTTGGGCATGAATG
>JACCQS010000308.1 GCA_013814015.1 Geodermatophilaceae bacterium
TCGGTCTCGGTCGGCAGGCCGCACATGAAGTACAGCTTCACCTGGCGCCACCCGTTGGCGTAGGCCGTGGAGACCGTACGGATGAGGTCCTCCTTGGACACCATCTTGTTGATCACCTTGCGCAGCCGCTCGCTGCCACCCTCGGGGGCGAAGGTCAGCCCGGAGCGGCGTCCGTTGCGAGACAGCTCGTTTGCCAAGGTCACGTTGAACGCGTCGACCCGGGTGCTGGGCAGGGACAGGCTGGTGTTGGTGCCCTCGTACCGGTCGGCCAGGCCCTTGGCGATCTCCCCGATCTCGGAATGGTCGGCGCTGGACAGGCTGAGCAGGCCGACCTCCTCGTATCCGCTGGCCTTGAGCCCGGCATCGACCATCTCCCCGATTCCGGTGATCGACCGTTCGCGGACGGGGCGGGTGATCATCCCGGCCTGGCAAAACCGGCAGCCCCGGGTGCAGCCGCGGAAGATCTCCACGCTCATCCGCTCGTGCACGGTTTCGGCCAGCGGAACCAGTGGCTGCTTGGGGTAGGGCCACGCATCGAGGTCCATCGTGGTGCGTTTGCCGACCCGGTACGGGACGGCAGTCTGGTTGGTGGTGACCCGGCGGATCCGACCATCCGGCAGGTAGTCCACGTCGTAGAACCGGGGTACGTAGACACCGTCGACCGCGGCGAGCCTGGACAGCAGCCCGAGCCGTCCGTCCGGTTTGCCGTCGCGCTTCCAGGCCTTGACGACATCGGTGATGTCCCCGACAACCTGTTCTCCGTCTCCGAGAACCGCGGCATCAAGGAAGTCGGCGATGGGCTCCGGGTTGAACGCGGCGTGACCGCCAGCGATCACCAGCGGTTCGTCGGTGCGCTCTTTGGCGTGCAGCGGGATACCGGCCAGATCGAGGGCTTCGATCATGTTGGTGTAGCCGAGTTCGGTGGCGAAACTGACACCCAGCACGTCGAAGTTGATCACCGGGCGGTGACCGTCCACAGTGAACTGTGTGACCCCGTTTTCGCGCATCAAACCGGCCAAGTCCGGCCACACCGCATAGGTTCGCTCGGCGAGCGCGTCGGGGCGCTCGTTGAGCACCTCGTACAAGATCATGATGCCCTGATTGGGGAGGCCGACCTCGTAGGCATCGGGGTACATCAACGCCCAATGCACCTCGACCGAGTCCCAGTCCTTGACGTGGGCGTTGAGCTCACCTCCCACGTACTGGATCGGTTTGCTGATCCGAGGCAGCAGCATTTCGAGCTGAGGGAAGACAGAAATCACAGGCATGGCGGATCCCAGGGTACGGCCAAGCCTGCCACGGTCACGACGACGCCTGTACTCATCATGAGGATGGCATACTCATGTCATGAGTAAAAGGCTTCAGGTGATCATGCCTGACCGAGAGTTCGACGAGCTGCGCCGTACGGCCGACCGGCACGGCACCACAGTGTCGGAATGGGTCCGCCAGGCACTGCGCCGCGCCGGCAAGCAACCGGCATCCGGTGACATCGAACAACGGCTGGCTGCGGTTCGAGCCGGGCTACTGCATTCGTTCCCGACGGGAGACATCGAGGTCATGCTCGGGGAGATCGAGCGGGGATATCTCGGCGAATGATCTTCGTCGACTCCAACATCCCGATGTATCTGATCGGAGCCGAGCACCCGAATAAGTACCGCACCCAGCGCCTGCTCGACGAGGCGATCTCCCGAGAGCAACAACTGTTGACCTCTGCCGAGGTACTCCAAGAGATCCTGCATCGCTATGGCGCCCTCGACCGGCTCGAGGCCGTTCAGCCAGCCTTCGACGTGCTCCTCGCCCTGGTCGATGAGGTGCTGCCCGTCGACCTGGCCGACGTCCAGATCGCGAAGCGGATCATGATGGGACGTCTGGGCCTATCTGCTCGGGACGCCCTGCACGTCGCAGTCATGGAACAGGCCGGGATCAGCCAGATCATGAGCTTTGACGCCGGATTCGATGTCTATCCGGGCGTCGAACGGCTCAGCTGAACGCCAATGAAGGCATCCACGAGGTCCTCACGAGCGAGGCTCGTGCCGCTACGGACAACTGTAGGTGATGTCGACCGGCTCCGCAGTCACCCGCTGCGGGGACAGCAGCTCCAATTGCGCGGAACCGCTGAGTGGTTGCTGCCCTGTCACTTCGAACTGCAGGCGTGCGGTGACCGGGCTCTGACCCACGGCTACGTCGAGGATTGCGGTCCCGGTTCGATTACCGTCCGGTTGCAACCAGCGAAACCGCAGCATTCCGGCTGATCCGTTCGTATCGATGCTGGCGGTGAACACGTAGCGAGCACTCGGGCAGTTGCCGTCGCTGGCATCCACGCTCACGGTCGTCCCGACGACGAGCAGCTCCCCGGAGTCGTTGGCAACGATCGCCACCGCAGCTACGGCGGCCAGCGCCGCCACCAGTACGGTGACCGCCAGGACGAGCGGCTTACGGCGTCTGCCGGATCGTCGCGTGGAGGGAACAGGCAGCGGCGCGGACAGCCTCGGGACCGTCTGCCCTAGCACGGTGGCACCCGCCGACTGACCCGAGCTAGACGGCGGAGGGGGTGGCGGCCAAGCCCCGGCCGGGACGGATCGAAGCCGGGCGACGAGCTCACGGGCCGACAGCCGACGGGTGGGGTCCTTGTCCAAGCCGCTCAGCAGCGCTTCGGCGGCGGTCGGCGGAAAGGACGTGAGTACCTCGACCGGTGACGGCGGGATGACGAAGCCGTGCTGACCGAGAACCGCAAGACCGTCCCCCAGGAAAGGCCGCTGCCCCACGAGCACCTCATAGGCCATGACCGCAAAGGCATAGTCATCCGCGTGGCTGTCCGGTTCGGATCCGGACAGCACGGACTCAGGCGCCATGTAGGCCGGCGTACCGGTGACCTGGCCGTCGCGGGTCCGAAACACTCCTGCGTCGGCTATTCGCGAGATGCCGAAGTCACCGAGCTTGGCTCGACCGCCGGATAGCAGGAAGACATTGGCCGGCTTCACATCCCGATGGACGATGCCAACCGAGGCGGCAGCCCCGAGGGCGTCGGCGACGTCAGCAAGGCTCTCGATGGCCACTGGAGCCGGAATGATTCGCCGCTCTAGAGCCTGGTGTAGCGACTCACCCGGCACGTATTCGATAAGCATGAGGGCGCTTGTCTCCGTCAACCGGAGGTCATACACCGAGACGATCGCCGGATGCTGCAGCCGGGCCAGGGCCAGGGCCTCGCGCCGGAATCGGGCCAACGCATCCGCATCGGACAACAAGGCGGCGTGAATCTTCTTGTCGGCAACCAGTCGGTCCAGCTTCCGGTGCCGAGCCAGTACACCTGACCGAATCCGCCGCTGCCCAGTTCACCGAGAATGTCGTTGCCGGGCAGGGCAGGATCCTCGGTGCCAGCGCTGTCCACTCCGGGCTCCCCACGTTCCATCACGTCGGCGAAGAGGCTATCCGCGCTGTGCCTACGCGGGTACCGTCCGCGCACTGGTCAGCCGCTGCCGACCGAAGGAGGTCGTCGTGACTTTCCGGGTTATGAGGTGCTGGGTCGGGTTGCGGCGGGCACAACCGGCGTCGTCTGGAAGGCCCGGCAATCCGAACTCGACCGGCTGGTGGCGATCAAGGAACTGAGCCCAGCATTGCTGGCCGGCCCCGGCTTCCTGCAACGTTTCCGGGCCGAGGCGCAGATGCTCGCCGTCCTCGACGATCCGCATGTCGTACGGGTCTTCGACTACGTGGAAGAACCCGACCGCGCTTATCTCGTCCAGGAATGGGTGGATGGGGCACCACTGACCGCGGTCCTGGCCCAGCACGGCACCCTCACCCCGGAGCAGGCCCTCGGGGTGCTCCGCGGAGGACTGATCGGCTTGGCCCATGCCCACAGTCGGGGACTGGTGCACCGCGATGTCAGCCCGGCCAACATCCTGCTCGACCGGGGAGGGACCTCGAAACTGGTCGACTTCGGCCTGACCGCGCAGACCGATCAGGGCATCGCACCCGGCGCGGCCACCTCGGTGGGAACCCCGGCCTTTTCCAGCCCCGAGGCGGTCACCGGCGCGCCGATGACCACCCGCAGCGACGTCTACTCCGCCGCGGCGGTTCTCTACCTGCTGCTCAGTGGCCGGCTCCCCTACTCCGGCGACGTCGCCGCGGTACTAAACGGACATACCAGCGGCCCACTACCCAGGCTGGAGGGTCACGGGCCGGAACTGGCCGACCTCCTGGCCCGGGGAATGGCCAAGAACCCCGCCGAACGCCCCCCAGACGCCGCCGCCTTCCTCGCCGAACTCGAACGAAGCAGCCGCTACCCGCCGCTATGGCGCCGGCTGGCGGAACCGCGCCTCAGTCGCCGGGGCAGTCGCGGCCACCACCGGCGCCACGGCCGTCGGATCCGCGGCAGTGCTTGGCGCGGGCGCTGCTGTCCTGCTGACCAACTCACGCTTGGCCGTCCCGGTGAACGCGGCGGCCGAGCGCGCCCAGTCCGCGGTGGCATCCGGTTCCGGCGTATTGGAGGCAGGTGCCGGCTCCAGCCCGAGCACGACTACGACCACGCCTGAACCGGTCCCGTCTCTCGACGGCACCTATCAGGTCACGATCACGCTGACCTCCAAGACCGGCGACGTAACGGCCTGGCCCGAGGTCGGTGCAGTCGAGACCGAGAGTTGGGAAGTGACCGGCACCTGCTCGTACGGGCTCTGTGGGGCGACGGTCACATCCTCAACGGACGGCAGTTTCACCCTCACCTACGCCGGCGAAAGCTGGACGCAGGACACCTCATACGTGGCGGAATGCGTCGACACGGTCACCCGAGTCCCCACCGGGGACAAGGTAGACGTCTTCGGCAGCCGGACCCTGTCCGCCACCGGCCCGACGACGGCGGACCCCCGTGACGTCGCTGACCAGCCTGACGGGCACCGAATCACTGTCCGCGCCAGAACCTGGCTGTGGGTCTGTCGGAGTCGAGGTGACGTACAGCATCGCAATGACCCGGACCGGCGATTGACCTCCGGGCACGCCAGACCGGCTCGACCCGATCCGCTGCCGCTACTTCAGCAGCAGGGTGGCCAGCCGCTTACTGCCGACCACCAGTCCGAGTGCGCCCATCGCTAGTAAATAGACGACATGACCGAGGACGGAGACGTCCACCAGACCGGTCACGAGCGAACGCACCAGTTCGATGCCGTGATAGAGCGGGGTGCATTGGACCAGCACTTGAAGGGCGCCCGGGTAGACCGACAGCGGATAGAAGGTGGTCGAGAACAAGAACATCGGCAGGACCGCCAACTGGACGAACTCGAAGTTCTGCCAGCTCTTCATGAACGACGTCGCCGCCAGGCCGACCGCGGCGAAGGCGAACCCGATCAGGACGCAGGCCGGCACTGCGAGGATCGCCCACCATGATCCGACCAAGCCGAGGGCGACCATCACTCCGAGGAAAGTCGTGGAGTACAGCGCGCCGCGCATCAGCGCCCAAGTCGTCTCCCCGGCTGCCACATCCGAGGCCGACAGCGGAGTCGCCAGCACTGCGTCGTACAGCTTGGCGTACTTGAGTTTGAAGAAGATGTTGAAGGTCGAGTCGTAGACAGCGCCATTCATCGCGGACGAGGCCATCAGCGCAGGAGCGACGAAGACCGTGTAATCCAGAGCCACACCCGAATCGGTGACGACGGTGCCGACCAGAGCGCCGATGCCGATCCCGATCGAGAGCAGATAGAACAACGGCTCGAAGAACCCGGACAGGATCAACAGCCAGCCCCGCCGGTAGACGAGCAGGTTGCGCTCGACCAGCAGGCTCGCCCGCCGCGCTGAGGGCAACGGCATCGGCAGGACCCTGGCCAACAACATCGAGGTGGCGCCGGACCGCGTTGAGTCATTCACGACCGGCATCTGGACCGTCGGCAGCGACGTCATCCTCAGATCACCAGCCGCTTTTCGAACTGGCGCTTGGCCAACCACACGCCGAGTAGCACCAGCGCGACGAGGTAGGTCACGTTGACCAGCGCCAGAACCGGATCGAGATCGCCGAGGGACAGCCCGCGGGTCAGCGAAACGCCGTGCCAGAGCGGGGTCGCGTAAGCCACGGGTTGCAGGATCACGGGTAGCTGATCCACTGGGAAGAAGGTTCCGGAGAACAGGAACATCGGCACGATCCCGAATCGCAGCAGGGCAGCAAAGCCGGCGTCGTTCTTGACCCAGGCAGCGAAGGCCGACACGGGTGCGGCGAAGGCCAACCCGGTCAGCACGGCGGCGGGGAGGGCGAGGAAACCGACCGGAAGCTCGAGGGCACCGAAGGCGGCCATCACCGCGAGGAATACCGCGAGGGTTGTGACCAGGCGGCAGAGGATGAACAACAGATGCCCGTTGACCAGATCGCGCACCTTGATCGGGGTGGACAGGAT
>JACCQS010000317.1 GCA_013814015.1 Geodermatophilaceae bacterium
GCCGACTGGACTCGTCTGGAGCAGTTGTACGAGGAGAAGGCCGCCCGACTGCGCGACGCCGCCGAACTCGGTGCCGAACGTGAGCTGCCTCCCGGACTGACCCTGGACACGCTGCCGGTCCTGCTGCGGCGCTACTGCTGGCAGGAACCGCTCGAACAGGTCCTCGAGCGCAGTCCCGAAGAGCTCTACGAGGTCGTCGTCGCCCACTTTGCCATCGCGCAAACCCGTCCGGAGGGTGCGGTCCTCGTGCGAGCCAGGACCATCAAGGAGGACCAGGACAGCCCGCTGGCCGGGCGCACCGTCGTCGAGGTCGTCGCCGATGACATGCCCTTTTTGGTGGACTCGGTCACCGCCGAGATCAGCCGGCAGGGCCGCGAACTGCTCGAGATCGTGCATCCGGTCCTAGTCGTACGGCGCGATATCACCGGCGTCTTTCAGGAGCTGGTCAACACCTCCAAACCCAGGGAGTGCCCCAGCGACGGGCTGGTCGAGTCCTGGATGCACCTCGAGATCGCCGTGGAGCCGGATGCGGCACAGCTGCGGGCTCTGGAGGGGGACCTGCGCCGGGTCCTGGCCGACGTATGGCATGCGGTCGAGGACTGGGGAAAGATGCGCGCGACGGCCGTACGCATCGCCCGGGAACTGGAGCACCGGCCCCCGCACGGCATCGACCAGAACGCTGTCGACGATGCAGCCGAGCTGCTGCGCTGGCTGGCCGACGACAACTTCGTGTTTCTCGGCTACCGCGAGTATGAACTCACCGACGCCGATGCGCTAAACCCTGTTGCCGCAACCGGACTCGGCATCCTGCGCAGCGATGTGGACATGGCCTCGGCATCCCGGGCGCTGCCGGCGGCTGCCGCTGCGAAGGCCCGCGAACCGGAACTGTTGATCCTCACCAAGGCCGACTCGCGTTCGACCGTGCACCGTCCGGTCTACCTCGACTACATCGGCGTCAAGGCCTTCGACGAGGACGGCGTCCCGACCAGGGAGCGCCGGATCCTGGGTCTGCTTCCGTCCGGTGCCTACGTGGACAGCGTGACGACGATCCCGGTCGTACGCCGCAAGGTCGACGAAGTCATGGCCCGGTCCGGCCTGTCACCGAGCAGCCACTCCGGCAAGGACCTGCTCGACATCCTGGAGAACTATCCGCGCGACGAACTGCTGCAGATCTCGGTCGCCGAGCTGTTGCCCATCGTGCTGGCGGTGCTGCACCTGCGCGAGCGCCGCCAGACCCGGCTGTTCCTGCGTCGAGACCCCTACGGCCGGTTCTTCTCCGCGCTGGTCTATCTGCCAAGGGATCGCTACACCACGAATGTCCGGCTGGCCATGCAGGCCATCTTGACCGAAGCGCTCGGCGGCGTCTCGGTGGAATACACCGCGCACAGCACCGAGTCGATCCTGGCCCGGCTGCACTTCGTCGTACGTACGGCCAAGGGCGAAGGCTTGCCGGAGGTCGACGTCGCAGCGCTCGAGGCTCGACTGACCCGGGCGGCGCGGAACTGGAGCGACGACCTGCTCGACGAACTGCTCGCATCGTGCGACACCGGTCCGGCCCGCGAGCTGCACCGCAAGTACATCGGCGCCTTCTCCGACGGATACAAGGACGACTTCCCGGCCGCCGAGGCAGTGGCCGACATCGCCCGGCTGGAGACACTGCACGGGCGGGACGGGGCGATGGACCTGGCACTGCGTACGCCGTCCGGAGCCGGAAAGGGTGAGCGGCGGTTCAAGATCTTCCGAATCGGCGCACCGATGACCCTGTCCTCGATCATGCCCCGCCTGCAGCACATGGGCATGACTGTCACCGACGAACGACCCTACGAGGTGGAATGCCTTGATGGACAACAAGTCTGGATTTACGACTTCGGGCTGACGAGTTCGCTGCTCGCCTACGAGGAACCGAGACCAGAACTACTGGCCAAGTACCGCGCCACCTTCCACGACGCCTTCGCCGCGATCTGGTCCGGCGAGGCCGAGGACGACGGGTTCAACGCCCTGGTCACCGCGGGCGACATCCCGTGGCGACTCGTGGCGGTGCTCCGGGCCTACGCCCGGTATCTCCGGCAGGGCGGCCTTACCTTCAGCCAGGTCTACATCGAGCAGGCGCTGGTCCACAACGCCGACATCGCCAAGCTGCTGGTACGCCGCTTCGAGATCCGATTCGACCCCGCGTACACCGGAGATCGCGACGCCGACGAGGAGAAGGTACGCGAGGAGATCGTCCAGGCACTGAGCGAGGTGAACAGTCTCGACGAGGACCGAATCCTCTCTTCCCTGAGCCGAATCATCCACGCCACGCAGCGAACCAACTACTACCAGTCCACAGTGGACGAGTCGGGTCGCACGTCACCCAAGAGCTTCATCTCGTTCAAGTTCGATCCCAGTCAGGTCCCCGATCTGCCCGAACCCAAGCCGGCGCGCGAGATCTGGGTGTACTCGCCGCGGGTCGAGGGAGTGCACCTGCGGTTCGGCGCGGTGGCCCGCGGGGGGCTGCGCTGGTCGGATCGCCGCGAGGACCTGCGTACCGAAATCCTCGGACTGGTCAAGGCGCAGACGGTGAAGAACACCGTCATCGTGCCGACCGGCGCCAAGGGCGGTTTCGTCGTACGAAGCCCAGTGGACATGACGGATCGGGATGCGTGGCAGGCCGAGGGGATTGCCTGCTACCGGATCTTCATCGGAGCCCTGCTCGACATCACCGACAACCTCGTCGCCGGCAAGGTGCAGCCACCTGCCGATGTCGTACGTCATGACGAGGACGACACCTATCTTGTCGTGGCCGCCGACAAGGGAACCGCCACCTTCTCCGACATTGCCAACGAGGTGGCCATCTCCTACGGGTTCTGGCTCGGCGACGCGTTCGCCTCCGGTGGCTCGGTCGGCTATGACCACAAGGCGATGGGGATCACCGCCCGCGGCGCCTGGGAGTCGGTGAAGCGGCACTTCCGGGAGATGGAGCACGACACGCAGACTCAGGACTTCACCGTTGTCGGCGTGGGAGACATGTCTGGTGACGTCTTCGGCAACGGGATGTTGCTCTCCGAGCACATCCGGCTCGTCGCAGCCTTCGACCACCGGCACATCTTCGTCGATCCGACACCGGCTGCAACCACGTCCTACGCCGAACGCCGGCGCCTGTTCGACCTGCCGCGCTCGAGTTGGGCCGACTACGACGCGGGACTGATCAGTGAAGGCGGTGGCGTCTGGCCGCGGGCGGCGAAGTCCATCCCGATCTCCGACCAGATCCGAAACGCGCTGGGCATCCGGGCCGATCCCGGCGCTCAGCCAGGTGAGGGCGGCGCAAGCGGGGTGGCCGACTCCATGACCCCTGCCGAGCTGATGAAGGCGATCCTGCTCGCCCCGGCGGATCTGCTCTGGAATGGCGGCATCGGTACCTACGTCAAAGCCT
>JACCQS010000320.1 GCA_013814015.1 Geodermatophilaceae bacterium
GAGCAGCCTGTTCTTGGCCGAGGAAGCAGGGAGCATCCCCACCGCGAGCACCAAGACAGCCCGTAGCCGGCGAATCAAGAAGAAACCTCCACAGCGTCGTGCACGTTTGGGTCGTGGCGCACCGCACCGGGCTCACCCGAGGGCCGCCGCGACAGCATAGCCACCAACCGGATGGCGAAATTCCACTACCGGGGGTGCGTCGGCCGACCGCTTGCAACTTCACATGCTTGCGATGAGCTTGTCGACCCGGTCGTCGACGGCCTTGAACGGGTCTTTGCACAGCACCGTGCGCTGCGCCTGATCGTTGAGCTTGAGATGCACCCAGTCGACTGTGAAGTCGCGGCGCTTCTCCTGCGCGCGCCGGATGAATTCACCGCGTAGCCGTGCCCGCGTCGTCTGCGGCGGAACGGTCTTGGCGGTGAACACCTCAAGATCGGAGGAGACCCGATTGACCGCTCCACGTTTGTCCAGAAGGTAGTAGAGGCCGCGGTCGCGGTTGATGTCGTGGTAGGCGAGGTCTATCTGGGCGATTCTTGAACTCGACAGCGGCAGATCATGTTTGGCTCGATAGCGCTCGATCAGCTGAAACTTCGTGGCCCAGTCGATCTCTCGGTCGATCAGTGAGAGATCCTGGGAGTCGATGGCTTTGAGCGTTCTTCCCCAGAGTTCGAGCATGTCGATCAGGTCGCCACCGAGACCCTCCTTGTCGACGAAGTCCGCGCACCGGGAGTGGTACTCGCTCTGAATCTCCAAGCCGGAGAGCTCGCGTCCATTGGCCAACCGAACCCGGCGACGACCGCTCATGTCATGGCTGATCTCACGAATGGCCCGAATCGGATTTTCCAGGGTCATGTCGCGCAACACGACTCCAGCCTCGACCATCCGCAGCACCAGGTCGGTGATCGTGACCTTGAGCAGCGTGGTCGTCTCGTTCATGTTGGAGTCTCCGACGATCACGTGCAGCCGCCGGTACTTCTCGGCGTCGGCGTGCGGCTCGTCACGGGTGTTGATGATCGGGCGGGACCGCGTGGTCGCGGAGGACACGCCTTCCCAGATGTGCTCGGCACGCTGGCTCACGCAATAGACCGCACCGCGTGGGGTCTGCTGGATCTTTCCGGCACCGCACACCAATTGGCGGCTGACCAGGAACGGGATCAGGACATCGGCCAGCCGGATGAACTCGCCCTGACGCCCGACGAGGTAGTTCTCGTGGCAGCCGTAGGAGTTTCCCGCAGAATCGGTGTTGTTCTTGAACAGGTAGATGTCGCCGGTCACGCCCTCCTCATGCAGCCGCGCCTCGGCATCGACGAGCAATCCCTCCAGGATTCGCTCCCCGGCCCGGTCATGGATGACGAGTTCCCGGAGGTTGTCGCATTCCGGAGTCGCGTACTCGGGATGCGATCCGACGTCGAGGTACAAGCGTGCGCCGTTGCGCAGGAATACGTTCGAAGAGCGACCCCAGGACACCACCCGCCGGAACAGGTAACGGGCGACCTCGTCGGGCGAGAGCCGGCGTTGACCCCGGAACGTACAGGTCACGCCGTACTCGGTCTCGATTCCGAAGATCCGTCGGTCCACAGGTTCAGCCTAGGCGCGACCTGGCGTCATGCCGGCGACCCGTTCGATGCCTCGCCTGCATCGGAGGGCGTCGCCGGCTCGTCGGGTTGGACGGGAGGAGCGTCATCCGCGCCGAGCAACTCCCTGAGCGCCGCTCCACTGATCCGCCGGAATGTGCGTTTGGTCCGGTTGCGGTCCAGGACCGCGACCTCCAGCTTCTGCGGCGGCAGGGGCTCTGTCGTTCCTGAGCCCGCGGCTTTTCCGTTCGTGGGCGCTGCCCCACTGGCCAGGGCTGAGGACGCCAGGGCGAGAGCCTCACGCAGCGGCAGCCGGGCCTGAAAGCCTGAACGCATTGCCGTGCTGACGGCCTCGGCCTGCGCGCCCATGACCACGAAGTCGGGCTCGTCGACAACCGATCCGTCGAAGGTCAGCCGGTAGAGCTCGTCCCGTCGTGGCTGCTCACCGAGTTCGGCAACACAGACCTCGACCTCGTAGGGCTTCATCTGCTCGGTGAAGATCGCGCCGAGCGTCTGTGCGTAGGCGTTGGCCAGCACCCTTCCGGTGACGTCCCGGCGGTTGTAGGAATAGCCACGGACGTCTGCCAGGCGGACACCGGCCTGGCGCAGGGTCTCGTATTCGCTGTAGCGCCCGACGGCGGCGAACCCGATTCGGTCGTAGATCTCGCCGATCTTGTGCAAGGTTGTACTGGGGTTCTCGGCGATGAACAGGATGCCTTCGGCATAGGTCAGCACCGCAACACTGCGGCCGCGCGAGATGCCCTTGCGCGCGTACTCCGAGCGGTCGCGCATGACCTGCTCGGCCGAGGCGTAGTACGGCATCTGAGTCATGAGCGGCTGCCCTCCTGCCGCTGGGTGATGACTCGCGACGCCACCGTGGTCACGGCTTCGTCGTCCATCCGCTCGGTGCCCGCGCCGGTGACCACGAAGATCGAGGGCATCAGACCGCGCACCATGTCCGGACCGCCGGTGGCAGAGTCCTCGTCGGCGGCGTCGTAGAGCGCCTCGACAACGGCGTGCACGACCTCGTCCTGGCCCATCCGCTGGTTCCAGATCTTCTTGAGGCTGCCCTTAGCAAACAGCGATCCGGAGCCGACAGCGTGATATCCGCGCTCCTCGTACAGGCCACCGGTGACGTCGTAGCCGAAGATCCGCCCGGGCAAGGACTCAGCCGGGGTCTGTACGGAGTCCTCGTCGGTGACCGGGTCATGGTCGGGTCTGACGTCGACACCGGCGAACAGTGGCACGACCGCGAGCCCCTGCATGGCGGCGCCGAGGTTTCCGCGGATCATGGCGGCGAGGCGGTTTGCCTTGCCGTCCAAGGACAGTGTGGTTCCCTCGATCTTCTCGTAGTGCTCGAGTTCGACCTGGAACAGCCGGACCAGTTCGCCGGCGATACCGGCCGTGCCCGCGATCCCGACAACGGAGTACTCGTCGGCAGCGAAAACCTTGTCGATGTCGCGGGAGGCGATCAGGTTGCCCATCGTGGCCCGCCGGTCGCCGCCCATCACGACCCCGCCTGGGAAGCTCGCCGCGACGATCGTCGTGGCATGCGGGGCCAATCCGGCGCCCGAGCCGGCCGGAAGTCCGCGTGCGGGCAGCAGGTGCGCAGCTTCCTGGCCGAGAAAGTCCACGAACGACGACCCCGCGGCACGGAGATACCCCGGCGGCAATCCCGAAGAACCCGCGCCTCGTTCGGCCACGAAACCGCCCTTTCTACCCGCTCGATTGATCCACTGGTCCAGCGATTCAGCCCGCCAGATCCCTTGGCGCGAACCCTACCCGCGGGCCGATCCGGCGGTGGTCGGGGCGATTCCGGCAACTCAGGCGGTGGGGCGGTGCGAACGTAGCTCGACCTCGAGGTAGGGCCCGCGGTACGGGAACAACTCGATCACGCGCGGCCATGAGCCTTTCGCCAACGGCACGCTGGCGAGTATTGGGACCGGGGGACGAAGTCGATCTGTCCATTGAGATAACTCACGGCGGCCTGGAGCGCATCGATCCGATCCTTGAATTGACCGAGTCCGCCATTGCAGTTGAAGCACAGCAGCCCGCGAACCTCGCCCGTTGCGTGGTCGTGGTCGACCTGGGCCGCTGCAGCGGTGCGACAAATGGCGCGCACAAGCCGCCCTGCGCAGCCATCATTGCGTCCGCATCGGCAGCCGTGATTCCGTACCGTAGCTTGAGGTGATAGGTGCGAGAACCACCGACTTTGATCTTGCTCAGTCGGCCTCGTGCGTTATGGCAGGGCTTGCAGTAGAACGCCAGACCATCCGGCCGCCGTACATTCGCGTGGTACTCCGAAGATGGGTTGCTCTCCCCGCAGTCCGCGCATCGTTTCATCCCTGAAACCTCTTGCGCTGCAAGGGGTCCGGACGATTCACTGGCCCCCCTTCTGCACATACTGCCTCACGAACTCCTCAGAATTCTCCTCGAGCACCTCGTCAATATCGTCGAGAATTGCATCGATATCGCCTGACATTTTCTCGTGCCGTTCGCCGGCAGTTGTGTCAACGCTGGCCTCGACGTCGACGTCTTCTTCCTTAGCCCGGCTGCGCTGCTGTTGGCCCCCGGTGTCCCGTGTCGTCATCGGTTCTCCTCATCTTTCCTCGCGCCATCCCGCCGCGGCGGTCGAGCCTTCCGGAGTGCTGACAGTACCCGCGGCTGCGACAGGATCGGCTTACTCGGCCGGCAAGGAGACAGTCAGTCACCGCCCCTGGAAGTTCCGCACGTACCGCCGTTGCCACAGTGTTTCGACGGCGTGACGGTCGTAGCGCTGGCGTGCGTATGCGACCGCATCCGCAGCGGGCATCCCATCCAGGACAGCCAAGCAGGCCAGCGCTGTGCCGGTTCTCCCCCGGCCGCCCCGACAGGCAATCTCCACCCGCTCGGACTCGGCGCGACGCCAGGCCTCCTGAAGTCCGTCAAGGGCATCGGAGCGGTCGCTCGGCAGCCCGAAGTCGGGCCACCGAAGCCACCGTGCCTCCCAGGTGACGGCCGGCGGCGGTTTACCGAGCAGATACAGGCCAAAGTGCGGCGGTGGACCGGCAGGTGGTGGCCGACCCAGGCCGCGCCCTCGTACCAGTCGACCCGACGGCAACCCAAGCACACCCGGCAGCGCCGGATCCCAGGTGTCGGCCACGACTCGACCGTACGGTCCGGGAACGATGCCGAGCGCTTATGCCTGCGCGGCGTCGATCTGTTCGCGCAGGATGTCCAACTGGCCGGCGTGCCGAGCCGTCTCCTCGATCATGTGCACGTAGATCCATCGCAGCGACACCTGTCCCATCCGGTGGTGCGGCAGAGCAACGTCGAGCACATGGCCGGCCGCCAGCGTTCGCGACGTCGCGCAGGCAACTCGGTAATCGTCGCCCAGGGACGTGCCCGTCTCGTGGTCCGCGACCACGAACTCGGAGTCGCGTTGGTGAGCACGCCGATTGTCACCGGAGGCAGCGCCCAGTACCTGATGGAACCAGCCGACCTCCACCCAGCGCAGATGTTTGACGGTCCCGCCCAGGGTGGTGAGCGAGGGCACGAGGCGCCGTCGGGCAGCAGTCCCTCTTCCACCGGCGCTACCGGCCGCCGGTCAGGCGTTCGACCAGTTCGCGCGCATCGGTGCACCCGTCGAGCAACTCACCGACGTGTTCGCGGGTGCCGCGTTGCGGTTCCAGAGTCGGTATCCGGACTAGATTCTCCGCACCGAGATCGAAGATGACCGAGTCCCACGATGCGGCGGCGACATTCTTCGGATACCGGCGCAGGCACTCTCCACGGAAGTACGCCCGCGTGTCGGTCGGCGGCCGGTGAGCGGCCAGGGCAACGTCGCTGTCGGAGACCAGTCGCTGCATCGCCCCTCGGGCCACCAGCCGGTGGTAGAGCCCGCGCTCGGGGCGTACGTCGCTGTACTGCAGGTCGATCAGCGCCAGCCGCGAGTCGTCCCAGCGCAGGCCGTCACGTTCCCGATATCCCTGCAGCAGGCGCAGTTTCGCGACCCAATCCAGCCGATCGGCACAAGACATCGGGTCCCGTTCGAGGTCGGACAGGATCTCGGCCCAGCGCTCCAGTACGTCCTTGGTCTCCGGGTCGTCGACGCCCATCCGGTGCACATATGTGGTGGCCAGTTCGTGGTAGATCCACTGCAGTTGCACGGCGGTCAGCCGGCGCCCGTCGAACAGCCGGATCTGGGTCGCCAACGAGGGATCATGGCTGACCGCATGCAGGGTCGTCACCGGCTCCTCGATCCGCAGGTCGACGCCGATCTCGCCGTCCTCGATCATCGCCAGGACCAGCGAGGTCGTACCAAGCTTCAGATAGGTGGAGAACTCGGCCAGGTTGGCGTCGCCGATGATGACGTGTAGCCGCCGGTACTTCTCCGCGTCGGCATGCGGCTCGTCCCGGGTGTTGATGATCGGCCGCTTGAGCGTGGTCTCCAGCCCAACCTCCACCTCGAAGAAGTCCGCGCGTTGCGAGATCTGGAACCCGGCCCGCTTCCCGTCCTGGCCGAGCCCCACTCGGCCCTGCCCGCAGATCACCTGGCGGCTGACGAAGAACGGGATGAGGTGGGTGACGATGTCGGCGAAGGGAGTCTGACGGCGCATCAGATAGTTCTCGTGCGAGCCGTAGGAGGCGCCCTTGCCGTCGGTGTTGTTCTTGTACAACCCGATCCGCGGCTGGCCGGGGATCATGGAGGCCCGCCGCGCAGCCTCAGCCATGATCAGCTCTCCGGCCTTGTCCCACAGCACGCCGTCCCGGGGATTGGTCACCTCCGGTGTGGAGTACTCCGGGTGGGCGTGGTCCACGTAGAGCCGAGCGCCGTTGGTGAGGATCACGTTGGCCAGGCCCGGGTCCTCGTCCAGCTCGTTGTGGTCAAGCGCCGAGGCCGGAGAGAGATCGAACCCTCGGGCGTCGCGCAGCGGGGACTCCTCCTCGAAGTCCCAGCGCGGACGGCGCAGGGTGGGTGCCTCGGCAACCGCCCAGGCGTTCACGATCTGGCCCGAGAGCAGGGTCGGGTTGGCGCCGGGCTGCCCGGGGACCGAGATGCCGTACTCCACCTCGGTGCCGATCACCCGATGAACACTCATGGGCCAAGGGTAGTTGTGGGCTGCTATGGGCGCCGGGCCACGACCGATCAGTCAGTCACGCACGCTCGTCCTGGCCAGCGAACCGTCCTGGTAGTACACGGCGCACCGGATCTGGACGCCCACCGCTGGGTCGTACTCGTCGACCGGCGGAGAAGTCACGCTGTAATCGATTCCCGCTTCGGGCGGCTGTGGAACGTAGTCGGCGAAGGCCTCGCGGCACGTGTCCAAGGCGCTGGCCAGGCGCGGCGGGTCATCGAAGGGATGCAGGGGATTGGGACCGTAATCGATGACGACTCCGGTGTATTCGGCGTCATGAGGCTGAGTGCAGGGCACCATCGCGAATCCCTCGAGGAGCAGACAGGTCCGGTATTCGGCAGCCGGCGTGCGGGAGAAGGCGCCCTCCATCGGTCCCGGTGCCGGACGAAGCGCCTCGGCGCCGTAGGTCACGACGCAGTACGCCCACCGGGCACCGAGTGACCACTGGGTGTCAGTCGGCGTGAAGAAGGTCGTCTGGACGAAGGGCGTCTCCACCGATTCGGCGCCGAGAAAGTCGTCCAACGCACCGTCGGTGCATTCCGGGCTGAGAACGTCTTCCACATCGCCGCGCTCGAAGGTGCTCAGCGGATCGTCGCCCAGCGCGGTCAGATCCGGGGTCGCGAACACCTGTGCGGTGTAGGCCGGGTCATCGCAGGGAACCCGGTCGACAAAGATCGTCAGCTTCTCCACATCGCTGCCGGGTAGCGCAAGACATGTCCCCAGGACCGGCGGGTCCGGCACCGGATCAGCGGACCGTGACACACCCGGCACCACCGTGGTGCACGCCGACAACAGAACGAAAGCGGCGATGGCCGTACCCACCGCGCGTCGGGTGGGGGTCGGCGTCCTCATGCTCCATGACCTCTCACGCATCGACAGCGCTGCCGCTCGTACGGCGGCCGCCGCTGTCGAGGATGACGCATCCGACCTCGGGATAGATCACCCAATCCGCTTCGGTTGGCAGGTAGACCCCAGCGGCGTAGCCGTTCGGGACGCCCCTCTCGAGGTAGTCGGTCACCTCGTCTCTGCATGCGTCCAACAACGGCTGCCCGGAGAGCGGGTCGGCTGGATACGGAGTCCCCTGCTCGGCGTCGACGTAGTCGCCGGTGGGTTCGGCCTCGTGCGGTTGGCTGCAGGGCACCACGTCGTAGACGAGCATCGGGCCGAACCAGCACTCCCGGTAGGCGTCTGCGTCGGGACCTCGCATCGCTTGCGACATTGCTCCTGGGGCGTTCGCGCCCTCCAAGAGTCCGATCCGGTACTCCACGACGCAGGCAACCCAGCGGGCGCCGGCCTCCCAGGCCGCCCTCTTCGGCAGGTAGGCATGGGCGTCGGCCAGCACGTTGTCCTGATCGCGAGCGCCCAGGTAGTTCTTGGCGAGCAGGTAGTACCCACAGCCCTCGTCGCTGTAGAGCAGGTCTCCCCAGACATCCGAGTTCAGGTCGTCGTCGGTCGGATAGTCGCCGCCCAAGCTGACCGGAACGTCCACGACCTTGGCGATCTCGCCTCCGTGCGGCTGCGAGCAGGAAAGCGTGGCCGGTGGTCCCAGCGGCCCGGTCCCTCCGCGCACCGTGTCCAGGCAGCTGCCTACTTCCGGGGGCTGCACCTGCTCGAAGACCGCGAGAGCCTCCCCGCGCTCCCCGGTCGGCGCCGAGGCCTGGCCAGTCACCGTGGACATGCAGGCCGTCGTCAGTGCGGCGACAGTGATCGGCAAGGCCAGCAACCGCACTCTGGTCCGATAGCCGGTCACTCCCAACAGGAGCGAGCCGGTCACTCCCAACAGGAGCGAGCTGGATCGGCCACGGTTCGCTGGACGCACGACCCGCTACAGGTATTGCCCGGTGTTGGTCGCAGTGTCGATCGCCCGTCCAGAGTCGCTCCCCTTGCCCGAGATGAGCGTACGGATGTAAACGATCCGCTCGCCTTTCTTGCCCGAGATGCGGGCCCAGTCGTCCGGGTTCGTGGTGTTGGGCAGATCCTCGTTCTCCTTGAACTCATCGATGCACGCGGACATGAGATGTCCGATCCGTACGCCGCGAGCGCCGGACTCGAGATGATCCTTGATCGCCATCTTCTTGGCCCTGTCGACGATGTTCTGGATCATCGCGCCGGAGTTGAAGTCCTTGAAGTAGAGGACCTCCTTGTCACCGTTGGCGTAGGTGACCTCGAGGAAGCGGTTCTCCTCGAGCTCGGCGTACATCCGCTCGACGGCTCCCTGGATCATCGCCGCGACCGTGGCGTCCGGGTTGCCGCCGTGCTCGCCGAGGTCGTCGTCGTGGATCGGAACGGTCGTCGTGAGGTATTTGGTGAAGATGTCCCGGGCGGCCTCGGCATCGGGGCGCTCGATCTTGATCTTCACGTCCAGCCGGCCGGGCCGCAGGATGGCCGGGTCGATCATGTCCTCGCGGTTGGAGGCGCCGATCACGATCACGTTCTCCAAGCCCTCGACGCCGTCGATCTCGGAGAGCAGCTGAGGCACGATCGTGTTCTCGACGTCGGAGGAGACCCCCGAACCGCGGGTACGGAAGATCGAGTCCATCTCGTCGAAGAACACGATGACCGGCGTGCCCTCGCTGGCTTTCTCCCGAGCGCGCTGGAAGACCAGCCGGATGTGCCGTTCGGTCTCCCCGACGTACTTGTTCAACAGCTCGGGGCCCTTGATGTTCAGGAAGAATGACCGGCCCTCGCCCTCGCCGCGCTCGGCGGCGATCTGCTTGGCCAGCGAGTTCGCCACGGCCTTGGCGATCAGCGTCTTCCCGCAGCCCGGCGGGCCGTAGAGCAGGATGCCCTTCGGTGGGCGCAGCTCGTACTCGCGGAACAGCTCGGAGTGCAGGAACGGCAGCTCGACGGCATCGCGGATCTGCTCGATCTGACGGGCCAGTCCGCCGATGTCGCCGTAGTCGATGTCGGGGACCTCCTCGAGGATCAGCTCCTCGACCTCGCTCTTGGGGATGCGCTCATAGGCATATCCCGAGCGCGACTCCAGCAGCAGCGAGTCACCGACCCGCAGCGGCGCTTCACGCAGGGTCTCAGCGAGGTAGACGACGCGTTCCTCGTCGGTGTGTCCGATCACCAACGCGCGGGCCGGAATGCCCTCGACCGGCTGCAGGATCTCCTTGAGCATCACCACGTCGCCGGCTCGCTCGAAGCCAGTCGCGGCAACGATGTTCATCGCCTCGTTGAGCATGACCTCTTGACCGTGCAGGAGTTCGTCCATCTCCACGTTGGGCGATACCGATACCCGCAACTTACGACCACCGGTGAAGATGTCGACGGTGTCCTCGTCGTGCCGGTTCAGGAAGATGCCGTACCCGCTCGGCGGCTGGGCCAGGCGGTCGACCTCCTCGCGAAGGGTGAGCAGCTGCTCGCGGGCCTCGCGAAGGGTGTCGGCCAGCCGGTCATTGCGCTCGGAGAGGAAGCTCGCCCGGCCCTCTGCCTCGGCCAGCCGCTCCTCCAGTGCCCGTGTCTGTCGCGGGCCTTCGGTGACCCTGCGCCGCAGCGCGGTCACTTCCTCTTCCAGGAAGGAGACCTGGCTGACCAGGCTGGCCACGTCGCGTTCGCGGCGCGCTCGCGAGGCCGGTGTCCCGTCGCTGTCCGTCATGGCGCTCACCTCCGCCCACGTTCTCACTCGGCCGTTTGGGATTGGCTTGCCGAGAGGTCAGGGTATACACGGTTTGGGTTGCAGCGATGTGACGCGCGCGGGAATCGGCTTGCACTGGAGGTGTCTGGCTGTCATGTCAGCGGAACTGACGTTCGGGTATGCGGCTATGTTGGAGCAGTTCGCTCCTGGGGAGGCGGTAGCGCTCACGGCGCTGGCCGAGGAGCACGGTTTCTCCGGCTGCATGGCCGCCGACCATTTCCAACCGTGGGTTCCGCAGCAGGGCCAGGCGTCCTTCGTCTGGTCGGTGCTCGCGGCGGTCGGTGAACGTACGAGCGGTGACTTCGGGCCCGGCGTGACCTGTCCCTCGTTCCGCTTCCATCCGGCACTGATCGCGCAGGCCGCGGCCACGTTGGAGTCCATGTATCCCGGCCGGTCCTGGTTGGGCGTCGGCTCGGGTGAGGCACTGAACGAGCACATCATCGCCGGCTACTGGCCCGAGGCCGGCGAACGATCCCGGCGGATGTTCGAGGCGATCGAGGTGATCAACAAGCTTTTCACCGCCTCCCTGGCCGGCAAGGACGTCAAGCACGACGGCGAGTTCTTCAAGCTGGAGACCACCCGGTTGTGGACCATGCCGGACAAGGTGCCGCCGATCCTGGTTGCCACGGCCGGTCCGATCAACGCCAAGAAGACCGGAAAGTTCGCCGACGGGATCATCACCGTCGGCGCGCCGCTGGAGAAGGTCGAGGGGCTGTTCGCGAAGTTCGCCGAAGGAGCGCGGGAGGCCGGGAAGGACCCCGAATCGATGCCGAAAGTTCTGCAGCTGCACATGAGTTGGGCCGACACGGACGAGCAGGCCCTGACCAACGCCATGACCGAGTGGCCCAATGGTGGGATGAAGTTCGGAAAGGCCGACATCCGATCACCGCTGGACTTCGAGCAGATGGCCAAGCTGGTCCGACCAGAGGACTTCGAGGGCCGGATGGTCATCTCCGCCGATCCCGACGAGCACCGGGCATACATCCAGCGGTTCGTCGATCTCGGCTTCGACCGGGTCTATCTGCACAACGTCGGCCGCAATCAGAAGGAATGGATCAAGACCTTCGGCCGCGACGTGCTGCCCAAGATCACCCGCTGAGGGTCGCCGTCTGGCGGTTTTGACGTAAACCGCCAGACCAACGCGCTCATCCATCTGGCGGTTTTGACGTAAACCGTCAGGTTTAGGCTTCTACTCCGTGGTGGCGGCCTGAGCTGCCTGGTGTTGCTCTTCCTCCGTGCGGGCTCGATTGGCACCGGTCGCCCGCCGCTGTCGGGTCGGCAGCACCGTCCCGGCGGCCAGTCGTCTGGCGACCACCAGGAAGGCGGTGTGGCCGACCATCCGGTGCTCGGGCCGTACGGCCAGGCCGACGACGTGCCAGGGACGTAGCAGCGTCTCGGTGGCCGATGGCTCGGCATAAGAGCCGTCGGCGCGGATGGCCTCGACCAGCATCGACAGCTGGGTGACCGTCGCCACGTACCCGATCAGCACTCCCCCGGGACGTAGCACGGTGCCGATCGTCGGCAGCAGCTGCCAAGGCTCGAGCATGTCGAGAATCACCCGGTCCACGTCCGGCTCCTCGACGTCGGCGACCTCGGCGAGATCACCGTGGCGCAGATCCCAGTACGGCGGTTCCACGCCGAAGAAACGGGCCACGTTCGCGCGCGCCACCTCGGCGAACTCCGTCCGCCGCTCGTAGGAGATCACCCTCCCGTTCGGGCCGACGGCGCGAAGCAGGGAGCAGGTCAGTGCCCCCGAGCCGGCACCGGCTTCCAACACGCGCGCACCGGGATGGATGTCGCCCATCATCAGGATCTGCGCGCTGTCCTTTGGATAGATGACCTGAGCACCCCGCGGCATGGAGAGCACATAGTCGGCCAGTAGCGGACGCAATGCCAGATAGCCGGTGCCCGAGGTCGACATCACGACGCGGCCCTCGTCGTGACCGATCAGGTCGTCGTGCGAGATGGCGCCGCGGTGGGTGTGGAAGGACTTGCCGGGTTCCAGGACGACGGTGTGTAGCCGGCCCTTCGGGTCGGTCAGTTGGACCCGGTCCCCCACGGCGAAGTGCCGCCGATCATCGGGAGGAGTCGACGCGGGTAGTGGGCCAGCTTCACCGGGAGTCTCAGACACCGGCAGGATGCTACGGAGCAGCCGCCTGTGAGTCGCGGCGGCGGATTGTCGGTGGCCGCGCCTACCCTGCGGATGTGAGCATTCAGACTGCGCCGTTCAGTGCCGAATCCCGGACCCGGTCGCTGTCGCCCTCCCGCGCTGCGGACTTCAAGACCTGCCCATTGCTGTACCGGCTCCGCACGATCGATCGGCTACCCCAGCGTCCATCTGCGGCAGCAGCCAGGGGCACCCTGGTGCACGCCGTTCTCGAGCGGCTGTACGACCTTCCGGCGGCTGGTCGCACGGTCGAGCAGGCCAAGTCGATGGTGTCCGCTGAGTGGACCAAGCTGCTCGAGGACGAGCCCGAACTCCATCAGATCGTCGCCGAACTCCGCGACCGCGCCGCTGCCGAGAGCATCCCGGATCCAGTCAGCACAACGGAGATCGACCCCGTCGATCAGATCACCGATGGCGACCTGATCGGGCGCTGGCTGAACTCGGCCGCCGGTCTGCTCGACTCCTACTTCACGCTCGAAGATCCGACCCGGATCCAACCCGTCGGTCGAGAGCTGATGGTCGAGTTCGACCTGGGCGACGGTCCCGTACTTCGCGGGATCATCGACCGGCTGGACGCAACCGCCGACGGCGACCTACGGGTGGTGGACTACAAGACCGGCGTCACCCCGCGGGAGGCCTTTGAGGCCAAGGCGCTGTTCCAGATGAAGTTCTACGCCCTGGTGCTGTATCGGACGCGCGGGGTGGTTCCCCGCCAGCTACGGCTGGTCTACCTCGGCGACGAGGACATGCTCAGCTACGCGCCGGAGGCCGACGAGCTCGATCGCTTCGAGGGCACCCTTCGGGCGATCTGGGCGGCTATCCAGGCAAGTATCGACCGAAAAGAGTTCCGACCCAGCCCCAGCCGGTTGTGCTCGTGGTGTGACTATCAGGCGCTCTGCCCGGCATGGGGCGGCACCCCGCCGCCCTATCCCGTCGCGGCGATCCCGGTGGACGATCCCGCGCCCGAGCCGGATTGATCCCGACGGAGTTCGGCCAACCCGGCCCGATGCTCGTGCAGGAGTTCGGCCAGTCCGGCCAGCGACATCCCGACCAGGCTGGCTCTGAAGGTCACTCCGCTCAATCCCTCGACCGAAGCAGCCGCCGGCACGACCAGGACCGCACAGCCCGCATCCCGCGCCGACGTCGCTCCGGTCACCGAGTCCTCGATAGCTATGCAATCCGGGGCAGCGACACCCAGCCGGTCCGCGGCGAGCAGGTACGGGTCGGGATGCGGCTTTCCTCGACTGACCTCCTCACCGCTCACGACGGTGTGAAACGACCCCACGGGTAGGGCCTGCACGACGGTGTCGGTCATCTGCCGATAGGACATCGTCACCAACCCGGTCGGCACCCCGGCCGCAAGAACCTCGGCCAGCAGGGCCTTCGCGCCCCGCCGCCACGGAGGGGCCTTAGCTACACCGGCGACGACATGAGATTGCATCCGATCGATGATCACCGCGTTCGGTAGGTCGACGCCGATCTCCTCGCGCAAGTACGTGGCGGAATCCCAGAGCGACCAGCCAACGAGGTGTCGGGCCTGCTCGGGCCCCCAGTCCTGGCCGTACTCCCCGACCAGCAGCCGCTCCGCCTCGAACCACAACGGCTCGCTGTCCACCAAGGTTCCGTCGAGGTCGAAGAGCACCGCCGCCGGCAGCGACGTTTCCTGGCGGTTTCCGCCGAAACCGCCAGCATCGGGGGCGCTCATCGAGCGTTGAAGTATTTCGCTTCCGGGTGATGCACGATCATCGCCGACGTGGACTGCTCCGGATGCAGTTGGAACTCTTCGGACAGCTCGACCCCGATCCGGCTGGGTTCCAGCAGGCCGACGAGTTGGTGCTGGTCCTCGAGGTTCGGGCAGGCCGGGTAGCCGAATGCGAACCGCGCACCCCGGTAACCCAACTTGAAGAACGACTCCAGATCTTCTGGATCCTCCGATGCGGCATTTCTACCGTCGTCGAAATGCAATTCACCGCGTACGCGCTGGTGCCAACGTTCGGCGAGGGCCTCGGTCAGCTGCACGGACAATCCGTGCACCTCGAGGTAGTCGCGATAGGCGTTCTTGGCGAGCAGTTCGTTGGCGTACTCGCTGACCCGATTGCCCATCGTGACGATGTCGAAGGCGATCACATCCACGTCACCGGAGTCCTTGGAGCGAAAGAAGTCCGACATGCACAGCCGGCGTTCTCGACGCTGCCGGGGGAAGCTGAACCGGGTGCGCTCGGCACCGGACTCATCGAGCACGATCAGGTCGTCGCCGCTGCTGACGCAGGGGTAGTACCCGTACACGACGGCCGCCTCGAGAACGCCCTCGGTGGCGAAGCGGTCCAGCCAGTAGCGCAATCTGGGCCGCCCCTCGGTCTCCACCAGCTCCTCGTACGTCGGACCCCCGCCACCGCGGGCTGCGCGCAATCCCCACTGCCCGAGGAAGGTGGCCCGCTCGTCGATCATCGGCGCGTATTCGGCAAGTGCGATCCCTTTGACCACCCGCGGCCCCCAGAACGGCGGCGACGGGACGGGATTGTCGGGCGCCACATCCGAGCGGCCGACGAAGACCTCTTCCGGGACGGCGTTGGCGGCCCGCTCGGCGGCGATCCGCAGGGACCGCTCCCGGCGGGCCTTGCGCTCGGCCTTGCGCTGCTCGGCGAGGTCCTGCTTCGGCTCGCTGGGCATCGCCGCGTCCGGGACAGTCCCGCGCCGGCGGGCCAGGATCGTATCCATCATCCGCAGCCCCTCGAAGGCATCCCGCGCGTAGTGCACGTCACCGTGATACATCTCGGCCAGGTCGTGTTCGACGTAGGCCCGGGTGAGTGCGGCTCCGCCGAGCAGGACCGGGTAGCTCTCGGAGATCCCGCGCGAGTTCAGCTCCTCAAGGTTCTCCTTCATGATCACGGTCGACTTCACGAGCAGGCCGGACATCCCGATCGCGTCTGCCCGGTGTTCCTGAGCCGCATCGACGATGCTCGCGATGGGCTGCTTGATCCCGAGGTTGACCACGGTGTAGCCGTTGTTGGAAAGGATGATGTCGACCAGGTTCTTGCCGATGTCGTGCACGTCGCCCTTGACCGTGGCCAGGACGATCGTGCCCTTGCCGCCGGTGTCGTCGGAGGCCTCCATGTGCGGTTCGAGGTACCCGACGGCGGTCTTCATCACCTCCGCGGACTGCAGCACGAAGGGCAGCTGCATCTGACCTGATCCAAATAGCTCGCCAACGGTCTTCATGCCGTGCAGCA
>JACCQS010000329.1 GCA_013814015.1 Geodermatophilaceae bacterium
AGTCAGCCATGCCCGCCCGCTCGGCAGCACGCAGCACTGTGGCCGCGGAGTCGATGTTGCACCTCGCGAAAGCTATGGCCGTGCACGACGCCGGGACGCCATGATGCGCGGAGCGGAGCTGAGGGCACCGTGACCCACCGTTTGGCGAGCAAGGTCAAGCCGGCCCCTTGCCGTACGGAATTGCGGGCCCAAGACAGGGAGGCGGAGGAATGGGCTCGATCGTGGTCTGCGGGGGCAGCGTCATCGGACTGTCCGTAGCCATGATGCTGGCCGCAGATGGGCACCAGGTCACCGTGCTCGAGGCCAACCCGCAGGGCGTACCGGCGGATTCGCTTGCAGCATGGGACAGCTGGGAACGCAAGGGTGTTGCTCAGTTCCATCAGCCACACACCCTCTTCGCCCGCTTCCGACAGATCCTGGACGAGGAGCTGCCGGGAATGGTCGAAAAGCTGGTCGCGGCCGGCGGTGAGTGGATGGACCCGCTCGACCCACTGCCACGCATGATCGGAGACCCGACATCATGGCCCGACGACGAGCGGTTCAGGTCCGTGACAGGTCGACGGCCGATGCCTGGACCGGGTACGAACTGACCCAGCAGGTGCGGCGCAGTCTGCGGTTCGTCTGGCCCTCGTCGGAGGGCCACCTCTACCGGGAGCAGAAGCGGCTTATCGAACTCGGCTGGGCGACGGTCGAACGCGAGCCTGCGGGTCGCCGTACGCGCAACCGGTTCAGCATCACCGAAGTGGGACGGGCTGCGCTCGCGGAGTGGCTGGCCACCGAGCCCGAGGAGCCGCACTTCCAGGTGGAGGGCGTGCTGCGGACATTCTTCGGCGACCACGGGACACGCGACGACCTGGTCGCCTCGATGCAGACCACCGCCGAGCTGGCGCGCTCGATGCTGGAGGAGATGCTCGGATTCGTCGACGAATACCTGGCCGACGGCGGCCCACTGTCGATGCTCGAAGGACAGACGGGTGGCGGGGAGGCCGGTCATCTCGAGTTCCACGGGCGGCCGGTGTTCCCCGAACGCCTGCACGTCGTCGCCCTGGCAATCGACGTGACGACCCGTCTGCTCAAGTCCCTCGACGACTTCTTCACCGAGTCGAGCAACAAGGTGGCCGGGTGGACCAGTACGACCGACAGCTTGATCACTCCGGCCACCCGCGAGCGACTGGAGCAGATCAGAACGCGCCGTACGGCTCACTGACTGTGCATAGTCAGCCGGTCGAGGTGTGGTCGATGTGCGACGGGAGCCTCCGCGGGCTCGCTGTTGTCAGGCCACCTCGGCCTTTCGAGTAACAAGCGTTACCGGCCCACCGGCCAGAAAGGCGAGAACGAGTTCGGCGAAACGATCCGGGTCGGACAGGTGCACCCGATGACCGACCGGGAACGTAACCAGCCGGCAGTCCGGCATCAGCCGCTCCATCTCCTCCAGCCGATACCCGGGAACGTGGCTGTCCGGGCCACCGTGGATGAGCAACGTCGGTGCGGTGATCGAGGGCAGCTGCGACCACCACAGCTCGTCCGGGCGGCGGAACTCCCGCAGCACCGTCTTGGCCATGTCCAGGTCCAGGTGCTGCCGAATCCACCGGTAACGAGCGATCAGGAACGCGAGAAGCAGCACCCGAGACCGAGGCGGCAGTGAACGCAGACCGGGGCCGCGGTACCGGTCGCCCGGGTACGGCGGAGGCGGGGCATCCTCGATCACCAGCCGGCGGACCCGAGCCGGCTGCCGTTGCGCGAGGATCGAAGCCGCGTGTCCACCGAGGGAGTGCCCGATCAGATCGAGGCTCCCGACCCCGAGGGTGTCCAGCAGGAAGATCAGGTCGCCGGCGAAGACCTCGAAGGTGTACGGGCCGGTCCGATCGCTGCGCCCGTGCCCGCGCAACTCCGCCACGATGACCCGCCGGCCGGTCGCGGCCAGCCGGGGCGCGAACCCGTCCCAACTCCAGCCCCCGGCGAACAACCCGTGCACCAGCAGGACCGGCTCGCCATCCGGGTCGCCGAGCTCTCGGTACGCGAGCTTGACCCCCGCGCGATCCACGTACCGGTACGCATCCGCCTCATCCACCCACACCACGGTAGCTGCGACTGAGCTGGACATCAGGCGAAGCAGCGGCTGGCCGCTTGCCTATTACGACTACCGAGTGCGGTAGACGTCGGCGCGATGGCCGATACGGATGATCAGGACGACGTGGGCGGATTCGTCGATGCGGATCAGGACGCGGTAGTCGCCCCGGCGGGCGCTGCGATAGGCGCCCAGCTCGTTCGTGAGGGGCTTGCTAAGCCGGACCGGATTCTCCGCGACGGGGCCCGTGACGAATTCGATGACGGCGGCTGCGACCTTGGTGGGCAGTCTGTGCAATCCGCGTCGGGCCCCGGCTGAGACTTCGACGCGGTACGGCACCGGCGCCGTCACTTTGGCGGTAGCCCGAACTCGGCGCGCAGGTCGTCGCCGCTGATCGTCTCACCCGCCTCGTTCTCGCGCTCCGCGGCGGCGACGGACTCCCGCAGGCCGGACTGGGTCAGCCAGTACAGGGTCTCGTGCAACGACTCCAAGTCATCGGCGGACATCAGCACCGCAGCGGGACGCCCATGTCGCGTGATGGTGATGATCTCGTGGGTCGACTCGGCCTCCTCCACCAAGCCAGACAGTTTGTCTTTGGCCTCGCTCAGGGGCAGGGTTCTCATCGGTCCAATAGTAGCCCAAGTTTTAGCCTGCCATTAGCAACCGCTGGCCAAGCTGATCTCCCAGTCATCGTTATCCCATATCTGGGAGGCTCGAGCCTGTGGCGGCACAACCCGTCGATCGGCTCGAGATCCTGAGCGGACGGCTCCGCGGGCAGTTCAAGGACTTCGTCGGCAAGCTGATCGCCGAGGCCGATCTGGGTGCTCAGATCGATGTCGACCAGGACACGGCGGCAGCGACGGTCCGTTCGTATGCCTGGCTGCTCGACGCGGTGGGTTCCGCCGGCATTCCGTTGACCAAGGCCGGTTACCTTCCACCGGCCGTGGTGAGGGCGGCGGCTTCCGAACTGCGGCTCGAAGACGAGTGGATCGGCAAGCTGAACCGTGAGGATTACACGCCGCAGGTCTACGAGTTCCGGCAGACCGCACGATCGCTCGGCTTGCTCCGCGTACATCGCGGCCGGCTGCTCAGCACCCGACTCGGTGCATCCCTGCACGACGACCCGATCGGACTGTGGACCCACCTGGCCGGACGGCTGCCGTTGGCATCGCATGAGGCTGGGTACGACGCGGGCGTCCTGCTGCTGCTGATCGCCGCGGCGCAGGCCGGCCCGAACGCCGCCGACCCCACGGATGTCGACATCAAGATTGCCTTGGGCCTGCACGCCTGCGGTTGGGGATTCGGCCCAACCGTTCGTCCAGCCGACAAGCACGAGGTGGACCAGCTGACCTGGGAAACGGGTACGGTCCTGCGCCGCTTACGGGCCCATGACGCAGCGTCGGCGTTTCGCGGTCGCGAACGCAGCGAAGCCGAGAAAGGCCGAGGCGCCGCGTTCGCTCGAGCGGCCCTGCTCACCTGGGCGTGACGTCCGTCCTTCGCTGAGGCCGTTGACTGAACCGTCTGCAGCTCCCGGGCCGCGAGCACAGCTGCACGTTATGCGCATAACGTCCTGATTTCCGGCCCCTTCCGGGACGTTATGCGCATAACGTCCGGAGAATTCCGACCTATCCTCAGGCACGCAACACCGACCGAACCGAGCCGTACGAACCGAGCCGTACGAGCCCTCCCATGCCGTACCGAGAGGCAGTTCATGGCACCGAGGTTCGCGACCATCGACGACTACATCGCCTCCTATCCCGACGACGTCCAGGAGATCCTCGAGGAGGTCCGGCGGACGATCCGGAGCGCGGTACCGGAGCCGGGCGAGACGATCAGCTATGCGATGCCGACGATCACCCTCGACGGCAAACCGCTGGTGTACTTCGCGGCCTGGAAGCACCACATCGGCCTCTACCCGATTCCCCGAGCCGATGCGGCCACCGAGCGGGACCTCGCCGCGTACCGTTCGACCAAGGACACCGTGAAACTCCCGCTGGACAAGCCCATTCCGTACGACCTGGTCAAGCGGCTGGCCGCACTTCTCGTCAGCCAAGCGCGATGGGGACATTGAACCCTGAGCATCCTGAGCCGGTCAGTGGCCGAGTGCCTTCCAGAAGGTGGCCGCCGCCCGCGAAGGACGGCCGGTCCGGGCCTCGGTGCGATCGGCCACGGCGAACAGTGCAGTGCCGGCGTTGATCCCGACCCAGCGCAGCGGCTCCGGCTCCCACCTGGGCGACTGGCGGGACAGCCAGGGCAGCGTCACCAGATCCGATTTCTGACCCGTGATCAGATCGGCCAGGGTTCGGCCGGCGAGGTTGGCGGTGGCCACCCCATCACCGACGTAGCCACCGGCGTGAGCCAGTCCGCTCGCCCGGTCATAGGACAGCGAGGG
>JACCQS010000384.1 GCA_013814015.1 Geodermatophilaceae bacterium
CGCCAGATCTAGGTCACCGCAAGATGATCTTCGATGACACATAGGGGATCTCTATCGAGACGGCCAGGAACCTCAGCTCGGGGGCGGTGATTCTACTCGTCCCAGGGGTTGAGCAGCTCGACGCCTAGCGGCTGGAAGTCGGAGATGTTGCGGGTGACGACGACGAGGCTGAGCGTCAGTGCGGTCGCGGCGATCAGGACGTCTCGTTCCGGTCGCAGGTCCGGGACGTGCATCGCCGCCGCCCGTCGGACGACGGCCAGATCGACCGGCAAGATGCGGGTGGCGAACGCGGCAAGCAGGTCACGCTCGAGCCACTTACGTAGGACATCGCCTTGGAACGAGTCGCGTCGTTCCAACCGGGCGACGCCAATCTCGATCTCCATCACCGTGATAACGCTGATCGACAGCTCGCTGGTGGGTTGGTGCTGCGCCCAGCGGCGTACGTTCGGCGCGGCTCGCCCGGCAGGCTTCCGGAGCTCGCTGATGACGTTGGTGTCGAGGAGGTAGCTCACAGGTCGGGCGTTGCCAACGACAGATCGACACGTCCGGTGACGAGATCGATGTCATCATCAGCGGACAGCCAGTCCACGATGCTTCGCCGATCAGCGACCAAGCGGCGGTAGTCCTCGATGGATAACAGCACGTGCGAGGGCTTGCCCCGGTCGGTGATGATCACAGGCTCCGTGGCTGCCGTGCGCTTGGCCGCGCTCACGTCCTGGTTGAAGTCGCGTGAGGTGATGGTCGACACCGCGGACCCCTCCGTTGTAGGTACATGACTACAGTACGCCAACGCATAAGGGCGCGCCTACGTCCGAGACCATGAACCTCACATGGCGCTGTATGCCGTACTGACAAACGGGGCAACGCAAAGTCACGCGTGGGTCCTCAGCGGATCGCGACCTCGGACGGCAGTCGCATCTCAAGCCCGGAGTACTCGGCATCGGTGGAGTCGGTGACCGCGTGGGTCAGTTCCAGCCAGTGTCGCGCCGTGGCCTGGTCGGTGAAGTCCATCTCTGCCGACCACCGCCATGCGCGGTTGAGGGTTTTCGCCAGTCGGCCGGTGCGCCGCTCCCCTGACATCTGTCGCAACGCAGTCTGGTATTCGATGCGGGATACGGCCGGGATGACGATCCGAGCCCGGTCGGAGGCGGTGAGCTCCGCATTCATCGCCAACCGTGCGACCCGCCCGTTTCGCGTCATCGAACGGGTGAACTTCGGATACCAGAAACATCGCGAGCACCGCTCGGTCGAACGGGTCGGTCAAGCCGGCGAGAATGTCGAAGCCGCGCCGCAGCGTCCCGTCGACCAGCCCGGGGCTCACGAAATTGGTACGTGCGGGCCCGGTTCGGGTCCCGCTTGAGCTGTCCCAGCCGTTTGCTCGGCCGAGCCTCCATGATCTGACTGTGCCGGTAGATCAGAACATCGGGAGAAGTACGCCTCGAAGAACGGAGCGACCGGACCGGACCGGCCCCGGCGCCGCGGTGACGTCAGCGATGGCGCGCATCTCATCCCCGGCCCGAGCGTCCAGGTCGGCGGCGATCGTGTCGAACATCGCAATACGCCGGACGTCCCAGTCCCGCTTCGACGCAGGCGTTTTCAGCAGCGGGCTGGCCGCGGAAATCGAGCGCGTGCCTTGTGCAGCACCGAACAGGTCGTCGATTGCGCTTGCTCACTCCGGCACCCCAAGGTCACCGGCGATCTCTTTGGCCTGATCCCGCAGCCGGTTGAGCCGCTCAGCGGGCAGGTGCTGCGCCTGGCGGACCACCCATTCTTCGAGCTCGGCCTTGGCCAGGGTGCGGGCCGTCGCTGTACGCGCAGGCGAGGGTGTGAGGTTTGTCGACGAGCGTTCTGGCCGGCGAGGTCAAGGCCAGCCCGTGAACCCAGGGCAAGTCTTCGGGGCGCGGCCCCGGTCCCGTCCGGGGGACGACCCGCACGCCGGGCAGGCTCAGATCACGGCGCGTGTCCGCGCTGACGATGAACAGCGGCCCGTCCGGGGTGAGTCGCCCCCGAGCGCGGCGCTGCGGTCGGCGACGAGCGTGTCTGGGACGAAGTGCGCAACGATCTCCCACACGTGCTGGCGGACCTGCTGCTCGGTCGGGGTGGTCACATCGTCGGAGAACACGCCGCGAACCAGTCGGACGAGCGTTCTGTTAGCCGACTCCCGTTAGCAGAGCGCTTCGCCGGAACTCGTTCTGTACCCAATTGGACGGTTCGCTACATAACCGGCGCTGTACGGTCGCCGAACGCTGGCTAGGCTCCGCGACCGTGCGGGTACTGGTGATCGGGTCTGGTGGGCGCGAACACGCCCTGTGCGTCGCTATGGCCGGCGATCCCGCTGTCTCGGCGCTGTCCTGCACCCCGGGCAACGCCGGTACGGCCGCCCTCGCCCCGCCACCGGAGGTCCCCCAAACCACTGGATCGATGGACGTGTCACAGCCGAAGCAGATTGCCGCGGCAGCGCGGCATTGGGCGGCCGATCTGGTTGTCATCGGCCCCGAGGTTCCCCTCGTCGCCGGAGCAGCCGACGCCGTACGGGCCGCTGGCATCGCCTGTTTCGGACCGTCCCGGGAAGCCGCTGCACTGGAGGGGTCGAAGACCTTCGCCAAACAGGTGATGATCGCCGCCGGAGTACCCACGGCCGAAGCCGTGACCGTGGCGTCGACAGCCGACCTGCAAGCCGCTCTGGACCGGTTCGGCGCGCCGTACGTCGTCAAGGACGACGGCCTCGCGGCCGGCAAAGGCGTTCTCGTGACCGAGGATCGGGAGGCTGCCACCGACCACGGCCGAACGATCCTCGCCGGCGGGCACTGCGTCGTCGTCGAGGACTATCTCGACGGCCCCGAGGTGTCGCTGTTCGCGGTGACCGACGGCACGACGGTCCTCGCCCTGCAGCCGGCCCAGGATTTCAAGCGAATCGGTGACGGGGACACCGGCCGCAATACTGGCGGCATGGGGGCCTACTCCCCATTGCCTTGGGCTCCACCACATCTCGTTGCCGACGTCATGTCCTCTGTACTGCAGCCAACTGTCGACGAATTGCGGCGTCGGGGCACGCCGTTCACCGGTCTGCTCTACGCCGGACTGGCCCTGACCTCTCGCGGGGTCCGGGTGATCGAGTTCAACGCGCGCTTCGGTGACCCGGAGACCCAGGTGGTCCTGCCGCTGCTGATCACTCCGCTGGCCGGGCTGCTGTACGCCGCCGCGACCGGCCGGCTGGCCGATCACGACCCGCTGCAATGGCGCACCGGCGCGGCCGTCGCGGTGGTCGTGGCCGCGCCCGGATATCCCGAGAACCCGCGGACCGGCCAGGTCGTACACGGTGCCGACGGCCCGGACGTACGCCAGGCGAGCACCGAAAGGGCACCCGACGGGCGGGTCCTCGCTACTGGTGGCCGGGTGCTGTCGGTGGTTGGCACCGGCCCCGATCTGGCCGCCGCTCGACGTGCGGCCTATGCCGCCGTGGGAACGATCACCCTCGGCGGGGGGCAGTACCGCACCGACATCGCGCAGGCCGCCGTGGAGGGCAGGGTCAGGGTGCCTTGGCGCCGGGAACGCGGTCAGCGCTGGGCCCAGCCCCCTGGGACCCGCCGCCGTTCTCCGGGCTGACCAAACCCGTGGTGCTCGGGTCCGATGTCAGCGGCGACCCGCTCTCGTCCACCGGCTCGCCGGGTAGCGGGGTGCCCGGAGCTTCCGCCTGATGGCTGCGCCGCATCAAGTACGCGGTGGCCACATTCGTGCACGCCACGATCGGAACCGCGATGAGGGCACCGAAGATCCCGCCGAGCAGCAGTCCGGCCGCGATCGCCAGAACCACGGCCAGCGGGTGGACCCGCACCGCGCGTCCGAGCAACAAAGGCTGCAGGACATGGCCCTCGAACTGCATGACCCCGATGATCACGCCCAGCACGATCAGGGCGACTACGAAGCCGTTCGAGACCAACGCGATCAGCACCGCAACCAGGCCGGCGATGAACGATCCGATGATCGGGATGAAGGCGCCGAGGAAGACCAGCGCCGCCAAAGGTATGGCCAACGGGACCCGCAAGATCAGCAGTCCGATGCCGATGATCACCGCGTCGAACAGAGCCACGGCGGCGGTCGCCCGTACGTAGGAGATCAGCGTCCGCCACGACCGGCTGGCCGCCTCGTCGATCGCCGGCCGGGCCGGAGTGGGGAACAACCGGTTCAGCCAAGTCCAGATGCCGCGGCCGTCCTGCAGGAAGAAGAACAGGGTGAACAGGGCCAAGGCCAGGCCGGTGACGACGTGACCCACCGTCACGGCGGTGGTCAGCGCGCCGCTGGTCAGCAGGTCCTGGTTGTTGGCCAGCGTGTCCTGCGCGCTCTCGAATGCGTCATTGAGCTGGGTCTGGGACAGTGAGAGCGGGCCGTTCACCAGCCAGTTCCGGACCGAGTCGATGCTCTCACCGACCTGGGTGGACAAGTCGCCGAAACTGCTGGAGATCTGCGCGACGACCAACCAGATGATTCCGGTGACGACTGCGATCCCTCCCACCAGAACCACTGCCGCGGACAGCGATCTGGGCCAACCGCGAGCGGTGAGCCAGGCCGCGGCAGGCTGCAGCAGGGCGGCCAGCAGGAGCGCGACGACGACCGGGATGACGACGACCGACAGCTCTACCAGCAGGTACAGCAATGCATAGAGTGCGGCGACGACGAGCAGGAAGCGCCAGGACCAGGCCGCGGCTGTGCGGATCCCGTCCGGTACGGCCGCGTCGCCGGACTCGTCGGTGTCGTCCTTGGGTGCATCCTGCGCGCGGGGGGACATGAGTCCGCGGGGGTCCTGGGTACGGCTGGCCGCGCGCATCCGCTCGGCCAGGCTCCTTCGGCGCTCGGACTCGACCTGGCGAGCACGGCGCTTCATCAATGACACCACGGGCTCACCGTCCGGAACGTAGGAACCTGGCTACGGCCGAGCGTAGTGGTGAGCGAAGATGGCCCGGTGAATCTGGAACTCCCGATGCTGGGCAGCGGCAAGGTTCGCGACCTGTACCTCGTCGACGACGCGCATCTGCTCCTGGTGGCCAGCGATCGCATCTCGGCCTACGACTGGGTCCTGCCCACCGAGATCCCGGACAAGGGACGCGTGCTGACTGCGCTCTCGGCCTGGTGGTTCGACCAGCTGTCCGACGTTGCGCCCAACCATGTCGTCTCGGTCGCCTCCCCTCCGGTCCCGTCCCAGGTCGCCGGCCGGGCGATGCTGGTCCGCCGGCTACAGATGCTGCCGGTGGAGTGCGTGGCCCGTGGGTACGTCGCCGGCTCCGCTGTCGGGCCCGGCCTGGCCGAGGGGGATCGGCTCCCGGAGCCGGTGTTCACCCCGACCACGAAGGCCGCAGTCGGTCGGCACGACGAGCCGATGAGCTTCGACGACCTTGTCGCCACCGTGGGCGGTGAGCTGGCCGAGGCGCTGCGGGAACGTACCCTCGCCGTCTATGCGGTGGCAGCGCAGATGGCCGCCGGCCGGGGGCTCATCCTGGCCGACACGAAGCTCGAGTTCGGCATCTCCGGCGACGGGAGCCTGGTCCTGGCTGACGAGGTGCTCACGCCGGACTCGTCACGCTACTGGTCGGCTGCCGACTGGTCGCCGGGGCGGCAGCCGGCCTCGTACGACAAGCAGTACGTACGTGACTGGCTGATCAACGAATCCGGCTGGGACCGGGCTTCCGGATCGCCGCCGCCCGAACTGCCGGCACACGTAGTGGCCGGAATCCGGGAGCGGTATCTG
>JACCQS010000373.1 GCA_013814015.1 Geodermatophilaceae bacterium
GAAACAACGGTGGCAGGCGCCTCCCCGAGGTGTGCCGCTCCGGACCCGCTCGAACGTCGGTGCAGGGTCCAGACGCGCAAGAAACGATCGATGACTTCGACAGGAGTACGACAGTGGCTACGAACAAGCAGCGGCGCGAGGCTGCCCGGCGTCAGTTGCAGAGACAACTGGAACGCCGTGCCGAGGAGGCGCGCAAGCGTCGCCGTAACACCCTTGTGGCCGTCGCCGCGTTCACCGTCGTGCTCGTGGTCGGCAGTGTGCTGTTCTTCTCCGGCGCCTTCGACGATAACGAGCCGGCCGCCGAGCCTGAAGCCAGCAGTGAGCCGGAAACCCTGGCTTGCACGTATTCCCCCGGCAATCCGGAGAATCCGAACCTGAGCGATGTGGGTGTCCCGCCCCAGCCGGACGGCACGACAACGCCGGTCGTCTTGGATGTCGTGAGCACGCAGGGCGCGTTCCAGATGACCCTGGATCCAACCAACGCGCCGTGCGCCACCAACAGCATGAAGTACCTGGCAGAGAGCGCCTTCTTCGACGGCTCACCCTGTCACCGACTGGTCAACAGCGAGGTCTTCGGCGTGCTGCAGTGCGGGGATCCGACCGGAACGGGCTCGGGCGGACCGACATACAGCTACACCGCGGAACCGGCCAGCGTCGCGGCCCTTGGTCCATCACCGGACGGCGCCAACGCCATCTACCCGCGAGGCAGCGTGGCGATGGCTCAGGGCGGCCAGCCGCCAACCATCGGCAGCCAGTTCTTCATTGCTTTTCAGGACACCCAGTTGCCGCCTGAGTACACCCTCGTCGGCACCATCACGGCGGGGCTCGAGGTGATCGATGCGGTCGCCGCTGGGGGCAACGACGGTTCCTTCGAGGCGAGTTCCGGCGGCGGTGCCCCACTGCTCCCGATCACGCTGACCACGGTCACCGTGGCAGCACCCGTCGCTTGACGCGCTGATCCCTGTGCCGGTGTTACTGCGATGCCGGACATGGCCGGCTGCCGCAGTTGCGACGGCGCTGCTCGTCACGGCCGGCTGCACTGTCACGATCCCTGACCGGGGAGTCTCGCCAGCCAAGGGAGTCGGCGACTGAGCCGGCCACGCCGGCTGATCTGGTCGACTGCAGCTACGACCCTGTTGATCCGGCTGTCCGCCCTGACCTGATCGATGTCGGGATCCCGCCAGATCCGGAGCTCGGCAGCCAGCCGGTCCTGCTCGAAACGTCCAGTTCGCGTGGTGACTTCGAGATGACCCTGGACCCAGAGACTGCCCCGTGTGCGACGAACAGCATGGCCTTCCTCGCCCAAGAGGGATTCTTCGATGGCTCACCCTGCCACCGCCTGGTCAACGCCGTGAACTTCGGCGTGTTGCAGTGCGGGGATCCGACCGGTACTGGTGCGGGCGGGCCGGCATACGGCTACAGCGCCGAGGCGGACAGCCTCGTTGCCCTCGAGCCGGCCGGGGACGGGATCGGACTGATCTACCCGCGCGGCAGCGTGGCGATGGCCTCCGGCGGCAGTCCGCTCACGATCGGGAGCCAGTTCTTCATCTGCTTCGAGGACACCCAGCTGGCCCCTGACTACACGCTGGTTGGCACGATCACCTCGGGTATCGAGGTGATCGACGTGGTTGCTGCCGGCGGCAACGACGAATCCCTGGAGCCCTCCCCGGGCGGTGGCGCGCCGCTAGTCCCGATCACCCTCCAACGCGTCACGGTGCAGAGCTGACCCGACTTGACTTCAGGCCGTGACCCGGTAAACGTCGTAGACGCCGTCGACCCCGCGGACGGTACGCAGCAGATGCCCCAGATGTTTGGGATCGCCTAGCTCGAAGGTGAAGCGGCTCACTGCAACTCGGTCGCGGGTGGTTTGCACCGAAGCGGACAGGATGTTCACGCTCTCATCGGACAGTGCGCGGGTGATGTCGGAGAGCAGCCGATGTCGATCCAGAGCCTCGACCTGGATGGCGACAAGGAAGATCGCCCCCGGCTGGGCGGCCCACTCGACCTCCACCAACCGCTCGGCTCGGGTCTTGAGGTCGGCGGCGTTCGTACAGTCCCGACGGTGCACCGACACCGGGCCTCCGCGGGTGAGGAACCCGAGGATGTCATCGCCTGGCACCGGTGTGCAGCAGCGGGCCAGCTTGACCCAGACGTCGGTGACCCCGCGCACGACGACCCCCGTCTCCCCTGAGGTCGTCCGGCGGATCGGCCGGGTGGGGGTGGTGGTCTCGGCCAGGTCCTCGACGGTTCCTTCGGCCCCGCCCATCCCGGCGACCAGCTTGTCGATGATCGACTGGGCGGACACGTTCTTCTCGCCCACGGCAGCATAGAGCGCACTGACGTCGGCATAGTGCAGGTCCTTGGCCAGGGTGGACAGCGATTCGCCGCCCAGAATTCGTTGCAGCGGCAATCCCCGCTTGCGCATGGCTGCGGTGAGCGCGTCCTTGCCGGCCTCGATCGCCTCCTCGCGCCGCTCGTGGGCGAACCACTGCCGAATCTTGGTCCGGGCACGCGAGGACCCGACGAACCCCAGCCAGTCCTGGGAGGGCCCAGCGGTCTCTGACTTGGAGGTGAACACCTCGACGGTGTCCCCGTTGGACAGCTGACTCTCCAGCGACACCAGGCTGCCATTGACCCGGGCCCCGACGCAGCGGTGTCCGACTTCGGTGTGCACCGCGTAGGCGAAGTCCACCGGAGTGCCGCCCTCCGGGAGGCTGATGACGTCACCCTTGGGAGTGAAGACGAAGACTTCCTGCGGGCCGAGTTCGAACCGCAGCGATTCGAGGAACTCCCCCGGCTCCTGGTTCTCCCGTTGCCAGTCCAGCAGTTGTCGTAGCCAGAGCATTTCGTCGTTGCTCTTGGCCGGCGCGCCGCCCTTGGTCTCCTTGTACTTCCAGTGCGCGGCGATGCCGTACTCCGCAGTCCGGTGCATGTCGCGGGTGCGGATCTGCAGCTCCACGGGTTTCCCCTGCGGACCGATCACGGTGGTGTGCAGGCTCTGGTAGAGGTTGAACTTCGGCATCGCGACGAAGTCCTTGAATCGACCGGGTACGGGTTGCCAATACGCGTGGATCACGCCGAGGGCGGCGTAACAGTCCCGGACCGAGTCGACCACGATCCGAATACCGACGAGGTCCCAGATGTCGGTGAAGTCCCGGCCTCGCACGATCATCTTCTGATAGATCGAGTAGTAGTGCTTGGGCCGACCGGTGACCGTCGCGGTGATGCTCGTCGACTTGAGTTGACCTCTAACTGCCGCGGACACGTTGGCCAGATAGGTGTCCCGAGAGGGCGCCCGGTCGGCCACCAGGCGGACGATCTCGTCGTAGCGTTTGGGGTAGAGCGTTGCGAAGGCGAGGTCCTCCAGCTCCCACTTGATCGTGTTCATCCCGAGTCGGTGAGCCAGCGGCGCGAGGATCTCGAGAGTCTCCCGGGCGATGCGCTCCTGCTTGTGCGGGGGAAGGAAGCGCAAAGTGCGCATGTTGTGCAGCCGGTCGGCCAGTTTGATGACGAGCACGCGCGGATCGCGGGACATTGCGATGATCATCTTGCGGATGGTCTCGGCTTGGGCCGCGTCGCCCATCTTGACCTTGTCGATCTTCGTGACGCCATCGACCAGGCGCGCCACGTCCTCGCCGAAGTCCCGCCCGAGATCGCTGAGCGCGTACCCGGTGTCCTCGATGGTGTCGTGCAGCAGCGCAGCGATCAGGGTGGTGGTGTCCATCCCCAACTCGGCCAGGATCGTCGCGACCGCGAGCGGATGGGTGATGTAGTCGTCACCGCTCTTGCGCTTCTGTCCGGTGTGCAGATGCTCGGCAGCGTCGTAGGCCCGCTGCAGCTCGCGGAGGTCTGCCTTGGCATGCGCCTGGCGATGGCTGGCGACCAAGGGCTCGAGAACCGGTTTGACACCGGGGGCGCCCCCTCCGGCGATGATCCGCCTAGCCAGCCGGCTGCGCACACTTCGCTTGCCCTCAATGGGAGCGCTGGTGGTAGGGATGTCCTCGTCACCGGCTGCCCCGAGCGACGGCTCTGGCCGTGCCTGGGTGGCGGACGCACTCGGCGGGGCGGCGTCGCTGCTCACAGCCCTCCTCGATCAGGACACGGGCGCCCGTGGCCTGGGTAGGACGACCGTTCTACCACTGTAGCGCCGCCAAGGGCGCGAGCGCCTCGACCGGCCGGTCATCCGGCGAGACGGTAGGAGGTTCACCCGTTCCGCTTGGCGGGACTCCCGCGCCTACCGGCGGACGCAACGGCACCATTCTTGGTCGTGCTGGTTGCGGGCGTACCGGCCGATGCCCGCGTGCTGCGCGGTCGAGTTCGTCGTGCAGAAGCGACCAGGGTGCCTCCGCCACCGGTCACGCCCGGGAAGTCGTCGGACTGATCGTCGCCGTCAGATTCCTCAGAGTCGATCGTGTCGATCGTGTCGATCGTGTCGGCACCGGGATCAGCCTTGCGCACGTCGCGCCGAGCTTGTGCCAGTCCCCGGCGGCGATCAGCCTTCGCCGCTGCCATCGGTGAGACAGCTGTGTCTGCCGTGCTCATCGGAGTTGCGCTGTCCACGCTGACCCCGGCGCGCTTGGCGTTCAGCCGCTTGGCCAGCTTCTGGTACTCGGGTTCGCGTTCCTTGAGATCACACAGAACCGGGACAGCCAAGAATATCGAGGAATAGATACCGGCCAGCATGCCGACGAAGAGCACCAGTGCGAGATCTTGCAGCGTTCCCTCGCCGATCAGGAAGACGCCTGCGTAGAGCAGGCCTAGAACTGGTAGCAGCGCGAAGATGGAAGTGTTGATCGAGCGCATGAGGACCTGGTTTATCGCCAGGTTGGCCGACTCGGAATAGGTTCGGCGCTGGCTCGCGAGCAGACCCTTGGCGTTTTCGTCCACCTTGTCGAACACCACGACGGTGTCATAGAGCGAAAAGCCCAGAATTGTCAGCAATCCGATGACCGATGCAGGGGTGACCTCGAAACCGACCAGTGAATAGACCCCAGCGGTGATCACGAGGTCGTGGATCAACGCCACCATCGCGCCGATGGCCATCTTCCACTGGAAGCGAACCGCCAGGAACACCATAACGAGGACCAGGAAGACGAGTAGTCCCTGCAGCGCTTTGCTTGTCACGTCCCGACCCCAGCTGGCGCTGGTGGTGGAATTCGTGACGTCGCTGCTCTCAACTCCCAGAGCGTCGGCGATGGCGGCGCTCACCTCGCCGCTGCGCTCCTCATCCAAGTCTGCGGTGATCAGAACGAGTTGGTTGTCACCGACCGCCTGGGCGCTAGTCACGTCGGCGCCGACGTCCTCGACCGCCTGACTCAAATCCTCGAGCTGCTCTGCGGTTCCGGGACTCCGGAAGCGCTCCCCGCCGGCGAACTCGACACCAAGATTGAAGTCCTTGAAGATCATCGAACCCAGGCAAATCAGGACCAACACCGCCGAGACGACGTACCAGATCTTGCGCTTGCCGATGAAGTCGAACCCGATCTCGCCCAGATAGAGCCGGATCGGCCACGGCTTGCGCTCCGGCGCTGCGGGTGTGCCCTGCTCGGCGTCGGAAGCTGTGTCGTCAGCGGATTTCGTGTCGTCAGCGGATTCCGTGTCGACAGCTGTGGCCACGGACGCTGTGGCCTTGGCAGCCGTCGGGTCGGCAGCCGTCGGGTCGGCAGCCGTCGCCTTCACAGCCGTTGGCTTTGCAGCTGTGGCCTTGGCGGCAAGGGTGGCTTTGCTCGCTACCGCCTTGGCAGCTGCCGCCTTGGCACCTGTGGCCATGGCACCTGTGGCCTTGGCACCTGTGGCCTTGGCACCTGTGGCCTTCGCTGTTCTGCCTGGCGCTGCTTTACGGCTGGATTTTCCGGAGCCGGACTTCGTGGCCATCAGCTGTCACCCCTGTTCGTCGAGGTACCGCGTACCGATGCCTTACCTCGCACGGCTGCCGCCCCGCCACCCGCCGTAACCACGGACGTCGCCGGTCCGACTCGGAGCCGACCCAGGCCGGATACGCGTGGAGAGGCAAAGGTCGCGTTGCGCGACAGCAGTGCCACCAGCGGGTGGGTGAACAGGAAGACGACTATGAGATCGAGGACGGTGGCAAGACCGAGGGTGAACGCGAAGCCCTTGACCCCGCCGATGGCCAGGACGTACAACGTGGCGGCGGCAAGGAAGCTGACGGCGTCGGCGGACAGGATGGTTCGGCGTGCACTCACCCATGCTCGCGGTACGGCCGCCCGCATCGAGCGGCCCTCCCGCACTTCGTCTTTGAGCCTTTCGAAGAAGATGATGAAGGAGTCCGCCGTAATACCGATGGCGACGATGAAACCGGCGATTCCGGCCAGGCTCAGGGTGAACCCGATCTGGCGACCGAGAATGACAAGACAGGCATAGACGATGACCGCGGACAGCACAAGGCTGGCGATGGTGACCAGGCCGAGGAGCCGGTAGTAGAACAAGGCATAGACAAAGACCAGCAGGATGCCGATGCCGCCGGCGATCAAGCCGGCTCGCAGCTGATCGGCTGCCAGGAGTCCGGAGACCGTCTCGGCGGTGGACTGGGTGAAGGTGAGCGGCAGCGCCCCGTACTTCAGTGAATTCGCCAGGCTGGTCGCCGTTTCCTGGGTGAACGATCCACTGACTGTGGTGGTCCCGTTGATCGGGTCGTTGATGACTGGTGCCGACAGCACCCGGCCGTCCAAGGTGAAGGCGACGTTGTTCCCGACGTTGGCCGCGGTGTACTCGGCCCAGGTGGATTGAGCGCCGGACTTGAAGTCCAGCAGTACGACCCAGCCGGTCGTGCCCGATGGGTCGAGTCCGGCACTGGCGTCGTCGACCTCGGTGCCAAGGATGATCTTCGGTCCGAGCAGGTACTTCTGCGTGCCATCGGTCGAGCAGGCGACGACGTAGTCGTCCGGACGGTCTGAGTTGACCTGAGTCGGGTCGACCTCGGTGGTGCATTCAGTCAGCGCTGCGAAGGCGGCCTGGGCCTCCTCGAGCGTGACGTCTGGTCGGTTCGGGTCCGGCCCGGCCGCAGAGCCCTCCGTAGTGGTCGCCGCAGGATCAGTGGTCGCCGCAGGATCAGTGGTCGCCGCAGGATCGGAAGTGGCCGCGGGGTCACCGCTGGCCGCCGCATCGCCATCGAGCGCCGGATCTCCGCTGCTCGTCGGGTCGGCCGAGGTCTCGGGAGCCACCGGCGTCACGGGTTGCGGCGCTTCCACGACCGGACGGAAAAGTAGTTCCGCCGTCGTACCCAACGATCGGGCCTGTTCCCCCTCGTTGCCGGGTACCGAGATGACAATGTTGGAATCGCCCTCGGTGACCACCTCGGCTTCGGCTACACCGAGGCCGTTGACCCGGCGTTCGATGATCTGCCGAGCCGTCTCCAGCTCCTCGGCTGTGGGTGCGGAGCCGTCTCGGGTCTGCGCCGTGAGCGTCACCGTCGTTCCGCCGCGAAGGTCGAGCCCGAGCCTCGGGGTCGGCGAGTCGCCGGTGAAGAA